>JAQWSL010000013.1 GCA_029243225.1 Flavobacteriales bacterium | reverse complement strand
AAAAGATTCTCTTAATTGTTTACTTTCAATTAGAGAAATAAGGTTTGTTACATATGATTTGTAATCACCAACACTAGAAAGCAGGGCTGTTTCACCTTCTAAAACCACATTATTAATTCCTCCAACTCTTGTTGAGACTATTGGTTTTAAGCTGCTTTGAGCTTCGATTAAGCTTACTGGTGTTCCTTCGTTTTTAGAACATAAACATATAATGTCTAATCCAGCGTTAGCTATATCAATTTCTTTAATCCAGCTGGTAAAGGTGATTAGTTTAGAATTTTCTCTTGATTCAGAGTATGGAAGCTTTTTTTCATTTACATAACTAATTATTTCTTGTTTGTATTCACCATCTCCAATAATAAAAAAACGAATATTTTTAGATGTTTTATCTTTGATTTTATCAATTACATCAATAAAAAAATGATGATCTTTAATAGGAACTAGACGGCCAATAATTCCAATTGCACTTTCATTGTCTTCTATTTTCCATTCGTTTCTAAACGTTTCTCTTTTTTCTAGTTGATTATCTTTAAACTTAGAAAGATCAAAACCAAGAGGAATAACGCAAGTTTTATCTACAGAACATATTTTATGTTCAATAGTTAATTCTTTTTTTTGGATTTCGCTAATAGCTATAATTTTAGTAGATTTTTTTGCTAAAAAGCGTTCAACTTTTTTGTAAAAAAGTGTTTTAACTTTACCAAAATAGGAGTGAAAAACATGCCCGTGAAACGTATGAATAACAGTTTTTACACCAAGCTGGTGAGCTGCTAATCTTCCTAATGCACCTGCTTTGGAAGCATGTGTATGAACAATGTCTGGCTTAAATTCCTTTATAATTGTTTTTATTTTTTTATATGCAATTCTATCTTGTTTGAAATTAATTTCTCTTTTCATTTCAGGAATAATAATGGGTTCGATTCCTAAATTTTCCAATATGTATTTAGAACTCCCTTCAGTTTCATCATGCATTCCACCTACTAGAAGTGTTTCAAATTCCGGAGACAGGTATTTAGTAAGATATGCTGCATTGTAGGTTGGTCCACCTAAATTAAAACGATTAATTATTCTAAGAACTTTTGGCATTTCATATAAAATATAACACAAAAATATTACTTTGATGTGCTCTTTTAGGATTAGAAAAAATCGTTATAAACAATTTTTTCTACAACATGTTTTTTCTATACCAATTTTCAAGAACAATTAATGCCCAAGTTTGTAAAACAGTATCGCCAGAACTCCCTTTAAATAAGTTGTGTTCCATTTGAGATAATTCATTTTGATTAAGATATCCAGCTTCAACAAGTGGATTATTATTGAAAATCTTACTTTTTAAATATGACTTTAATTCATTTTGAAACCATTTTTCCATAGGAACTTCAAAGCCGTGTTTTTTACGATTAAAAACGTTTAATGGTAAGTCCTCAACAAAAGAATCTTTTAAAATTTTCTTTTTTGAGTTTTTGTCTATTTTGTAGTTTGTTGGCAATGAAAAAACATATTCGACTAAATGGTGGTCTAAAAAGGGTGTTCGCACCTCTAAGCTGTTACCCATGCTCATTAAATCTACCTTCTTTAGCATGTCATTTGTTAAAACTAAATCAAAGTCGGCTTTTAAGTAATCTTCAAACTTTTCAAATGTGTTGTCAACTATAGGATTGATTATTGTTGGATTACTTGTAAGAGACTCTATTTTTTTTGTGTCCATAAATGAAGCCCATTCTAAGTACCTTTGTTCGGGAGAAAGTTTGAGGCCTTTATTTAATTTGGTTAATTTCCTTCCAAGATTACCTAGTTTTGAATTTCTAGATTTAGGAAATAAGTTAAAAGTAAATCCTAAATTTTTAATTATAGTGTTTTTATATGTTTTCTGATCTGCAAAATATAACGCTGCGTGTTTATTGTAACCAGTAAATAACTCATCTGCTCCGTCTCCAGAAAGTGAAACTGTTACGTGTTCCCTAGTTTTTTTAGAAAGAAGAAAAACATTAATTGCAGATGAATCTGCAAATGGTTCATCCATGTAATCTAAAATATCCTCAAGATGATGGTAAAGATCTTTATTGGTAACTTGAAAAGTGTGATGATTAGAATTTATATGTCTAGCAACTTCTTCAGCATATTTAGATTCATCAAAAAGAGCTTCATCAGGAAACCCTATTGAAAAGGTGTTTAAATTATTCTTAATTCTAGATGCAATTAGTGAAACAATACTTGAGTCAACTCCTCCACTAAGAAAAGTGCCTAAAGGAACATCAGCAATCATTCTTTTTTCAATGGATTTATATAATAACTCTTTGACCTTTACTTGAGCTTCCTTATAACTATCTTGTAGATTTTCGTTTATAGATAAGCTATAATATTTTTTTATTTCATAATCCTCGCCAGTTATTTTAATGTATTCGCCAGGCATTAATTTTTTACAAGAAGTTAATATTGTGTAAGGTGCGGGTATGTAATTGTGTCTAAAAAATAGGTTAAGAGCATCTTTGTCTATTTGCTTTTCTATTGGGTAAGCTAAAAGCGCTTTTAATTCAGATCCAAAAGTTATTCCTTGTTCTGAAGCTGAATAATATAATGGCTTTATACCAAACCTATCTCTTGCTATGAAAAAAGAATGATTGATCTTATCGTAAATACAAAAAGCGAAAAAACCGTTAAAGTGTTCAACGCATTTTTCTTTGTATTCCATGTAAGCATGAAGAACAACTTCAGTGTCAGAATTAGTAAGAAAATGATGGCCTTTCTCTTGAAGAGTTTTTTTAATAGTCTTGAAATTATAAATTTCCCCATTAAATACAATTGTGAATCGACTTGAGCTATCGTGCATTGGCTGATTAGCAGCTTCAGAAGTATCTATAATGCTAAGTCTTGCATGACCTAATTCACATTTATTATCTTTAAAAACACCATTATTGTCTGGCCCTCTTTTATGTAAAGATTTGAGCGCATTAGTCAGAAATTTTTGACTATGTGAAATAGGCTGTTTAAATGAAATATATCCTGTTATGCCGCACACTATGAATTCTTTTTGGCTAATTTAACGATTGGAGTGATATTTGAGCTTAATTTTTAAAAATTAGAAGTGAAAAAAATATTAATAATCAGTTTTCTAGGTTTTATTTTTAAGGTTAATGGTCAGCAAAATCTTAAAATAGATAGTGTTTTTAATACTTTTTTGGAAAACAATATTTTGTCTAACGCTCATATAGGTGTTCAGCTTGTTGATGAATCGTCTAAAACGAATTTGATAAATTATAACAGTGAAAAGTTATTTGTTCCTGCATCCATTCAGAAACTTTTCACTACTGCTACAGCTTTAGAGGTTTTGCCTTCTAATTTTTCTTTTGTAACAAGAGCTTTTATATCTGGAGAATTAGATTCTATTTCCGGAATTGTTAATGGAAATTTGTTAGTTACTGGTGGCGGTGATCCAAGTCTTGAAAGCTCATATTTTACAAATAAAAGCTTTATTAAAGAGCTAAAAGAAATTCTTTCTTCTAGAGCTATTAAAGGATTTTCTGGAAGTTTAATTTTAATTGATGATGATAAAGATATTTATCAAGTCAATAGTAATTGGCTTTGGGGAGATATAGGGAATTATTATGGGGCTGGAGTCTCTAATTTTTCTTTTAGAGATAATATGATTGAAGTTTATTTTAATTCATCAACTAAAATTGGTGAGCTTTCTGAAATAGCTAAAATTTATCCTGAAAATATACATTTAGAGATTGAAAATAAAGTTGTTTCTGGAGAGTCGTCAAAAGATTTAGCATATGGTTTTGGAGGACCTTACAATACTAAAAGAACAATTGAAGGGGAGATTCCTGCAGGAAAAAATAATTTTAAGGTAAAAGTTTCAATGCACAATCCTGCAGCTTTTTTTAAAGATGAATTAAATAAATTAATTCATTTTAAAAACAACGAAGTTGATAATTCTATTATAGATACGTTACTAAATTATAATTCACCAACAATTATGGATTTGTTAACGCATATGAATTATAAAAGCAATAATAATTATACTGAACACATTTTATTAAAATCCATTAAAAATCTTAATGGTGTTGAGAATATTGAGTTAGCGGCATTAAAAATGAACGAATTTTGGACTGAAAAATTAGCATTTAATAAAACTTTTAATACTGTTGATGCTTGCGGTTTATCAAGGAAAAATTTAGTTTCTCCTGATATCATGAATAAATTATTAGTATATGTTTTAAATCAAAAAAAATACAACTTTATTAAAACACTCCCTGTAGCAGGGGTTTCAGGTACCCTTAAGTACTTGGGTAGAGGATCTGTAATTGAGAGTAATTTTATTGGGAAAAGTGGGTCGATGGATGGTGTAAAATGCTATTCAGGTTATTTTTTGAAAAGAAATAAAAGATATCCATTCACAATTATGGTAAATAATTTTACTTGTTCAAGTGCTATGCTAAAGACTGAAATTGTTGATTTAATGATTGGAATTTACAATAACCTATAATTAAGGAAATTTAGGCGTTTTTGAGAAATCCGGATCACGTTTTTCTAAGAATGCATTCCTGCCTTCTTCTGCTTCATCTGTTCCATAAGCAAGCCTAGTTGCTTCACCAGCGTAAACTTGCTGTCCGACTAAACCGTCATCAATAAGGTTAAATCCAAATTTTAGCATTTTAATTGCTGTAGGACTTTTTTTCATTATTTCCTGACTCCATTCATAAGCTGTTTTCTCAAGCTCTTTATGAGGAACAACTTTGTTAACCATTCCCATTTCGTACGCTTCTTGAGCAGAGTAATTTAAGCCTAAAAAGAAAATCTCTCTAGCTCTCTTTTGTCCAACCTGTCTAGCTAAATAAGCAGACCCAAAGCCACCATCAAAGCTTGCTACGTCTGCATCAGTTTGTTTAAATATTGCATGTTCTTTACTTGCTATAGTCATGTCACAAACAACATGAAGGCTATGGCCTCCACCTACTGCCCAACCTGGAACAACAGCAATAACAACTTTATTCATGAATCTAATTTGACGCTGTACATCAAGAATATTAAATTTATTTACACCATCAAGACCTTGGTAACCTCTTTTTGCACGCACTCGCTGATCTCCACCCGAACAAAATGCCCATCCACCGTCTTTTGCAGAAGGACCTTCACCGGTAATTAGAACTACACCAATCTCTTGACTTTCATGACAAATAACAAGAGCGTTTAATAATTCGTCTACTGTTTTTGGACGAAATGCATTTCTTACTTCGGGACGATTAAATGCGATGCGGGCAACTCCATCGGCTATTTTGAAGGTTATGTCTTCGTATTCTTTGATGGTTTTCCAATCTATCATTTTCATTTTTTTATAAAATTAAAATTATTTAGCTTTTAATTTCTTTAAAATAGGAGCTTAGAACCTCACTATTTTTTGCAGTTTTAGTATTTATTTCTAAAATAGTTAGAGAAGAGCTTTTAAAAAGTTTATTAAGTTGCTCCTTTGTTTCTTCAATAGAAGAAGCATGCAAATAGTTTACATTATGAGCGTTTGCTATTGCTTTTAAATTTGCTGTATTGTTACTTACAAAGTTTTCTTGCGAGAATTGGGTAGTTGATGCACCGGGGATAATTTTAAATATACCTCCGCCATTATTGTTTAGTACAATAATTTTTAAATTTTTTGGAACGTAATTATTCCAAAGTGCATTAGAATCATATACAAAACTCAGGTCACCTGTTATTAAAATAGTATCATTTTTATTTACTAATGCTGCTCCTAATGCAGTGGATGTGGACCCGTCAATTCCACTAACACCTCTATTTCCATTAAAAGTTAATTTTTTTGAGTTGTTAAAAAGTTGAACATACCTAACACTTGTACTGTTTCCAAGATGAATATTTACATTTGTTGGAATAGATTTGTGGATTAGTTCATGAGCTTTCAAATCTGACCATGGAGCATTTTTGAAAAAAGCTAAATGGTTTTTTTCAGAAATATAAAACTCTTTTAACCAGATTGACTTATAAGTTCCTTTGAGAGATAAATTAATTTTAGAGATGAAGTTATTGAAGAATACTTCTTCTTTCATTGGAATAATTCGAGTTAATGATGTGAAAACATCCATTACTTTTTCTTCATCATTTACATGCCAATGTTGTTTAGGATTAAATTTTCTGAAAAGAGTTTTAATTTTTTTAGAGATTATAGCTCCACCTCAAGAAATTATAAGTTCAGGGTTGAAGTCAGGATTTCCATTTATTCTTTCAAGTGTTCTGTCTATGCATTGAATGAAGTTTTCACCAAATAAATTAGAAGTAGATTCTGTTAAAATAACAGTTTGTTCATCATTACTAAGTTTATTTAGTAATGAATTTAATTTTTCATTTTTGTAATTAAGGCCACAAATAATTATTTTTTTTGAGAAAGAATTCCACTGATTAGTTAATAAATTTAATTCTTCATTTTTTAATGATTTATCAAGTTTAGTTAGCTCAATCTTATTTCTTTTAGTTGAACTTCTTACAGTTTCGTATAAAGGCTCTCTAAAAGGCAAGTTAATATGAACAGGGCTCTTAGATTGTAAACATAAATTAATAGCTTCATTTGTTATTCTACCTGACTGCCATAATGTGTCTGGATTTTCATCAACCGGGAATTGAAAGCTTCCTGCAATGTAATTGTTGTAAATGGCATTTTGTTTTATTGATTGCCCTTCTCCTTGATCAATCCACTCGGGAGGTCTATCTGCAGTTAGAACAATTAATGGGATTTTTTGATAAAATGCTTCACAAATTGCAGGAGCATAATTCAAAGTTGAACTTCCAGAAGTGGAACAAATAATTACAGGTTCTTGTAATTGTTGAGCCATACCCATTGCAATAAACCCAGCAGATCTTTCATCTACAATAACTTTGGTATTAAAGAATTTATTATTTCTAATTGCTATGACAATTGGTGCATTTCTAGAACCAGGAGAGAAGATAACATTCTTAATGTTGTGTTTTTGTAATAAATCCGTTAGTATTTGTATTCTTTCAAATGAAGTTGTCATAGAACGAATTTCATCATTTTTTTACAATAGACAATAAAGTTTGACTTTTAATCTGTGTTTCTTCCCACTCGTCATTTGCAACACTTAAGTTGGTAATCCCTCCTCCAACATAAATAAAGAGATTTGTTTTATTAATTTTCATGCACCTTAAGTTTACATAGAGATTGATAGTTTCATTAGAAATTTCTCCTAAATAACCGCAATATAAACCTCTTGAATGTTGTTCGTGTTTACATATATTCTCTATGGCTTTTTTAACAGGAAATCCGCTTATAGCTGGAGTAGGATGTAACTCATTGACAAGATTGATTATCGATTTATTGGTTTTAAACTTAAAAGATGATTTTAGGTGTGCTACATTACCAGCTTTAACAGTTTTTAAATCAGTTTCACAAGAAACTTCATTTGTAAGTTTTAGTAATTTTTTTTCTATAAATTGTTTAACATACCTCTGTTCTTCTATTTCTTTATAGCTCCAATTGATATTTTTTGACCATTTTTTACTTCCTGCTAATGCAGTTGTTGAGTAAAAAGATTTTGAATTTCCAGTAATTAATTCTTCTGGAGATGCTCCCATCCACATTCCCATACTAGGATGGTTTAATACATAATTAAATGAATGATTGTATTTATTACATAGATCTTTAAAAATGGAGTAGATATTATTGGAGGGATTATTTTCTTTAATTATTCTACTTAAAATGATTTTATCCACTTTTTGGGTGGAACAAAGTTCTATGAATTTTTGAGCAGTTTCTAAGTAAGTTTCTTTTGTTGAAATTAATGGAGAAACTAAATTGCAATCTGTTGTTATTACAACATCAGTTGTTAAATCCTCTTTTTTGCCAGTGAGAAAGAAGGTGTTATTTTTTTTAAATTCTGATAGAACAAATGTAGAAGAAGCTTCTTTTTGTTGAGTCCAAGTGCCTTTTATTAAATAAAGATTTTTACTATTTGGTAATCGGAAAATGACAAAACTATCTTTATTACTTAGTAGCATTAAAAATTATCGTTTTAAAATCATCATGGTTAAACGTGCGATACTAATCATTTTTCCTTTTTCGTCTTTCACCTCAATATTCCATATGTGTGTAGTTCTTCCATAATGAATAATTTTCCCTGTAGCATATACAAAACCACTATAAGCACTTCCTACATGGTTCGCGTTGATTTCAATTCCCACAGCATAATGAGTAGAACTATCTATAATGAAATGTGAACCACAACTACCTACAGTTTCAGCTAAAGCAACACTTGCTCCGCCATGAAGTAAACCCATAGGTTGGAAAGTCGTTTCGTCAACAGGCATTTTTGCAATAATAAAATCTTCGCCTATTTCTGTAAATTCAATATTAAGATGAGTTACAAGTGTGTTTTTAGAAATAATGTTTAGATGTTCAGGTTTTAAATCTTTAGGTATCATAACTCAAAAATAAGCAACCTTTTTAACACTAAACAAAAAAGACCTCAAAAAGAGGCCTTTTATTAAAGCAATATTGATTATTCACTAATAAACAATCGTTTGGTTGTTTTGCCAGAATTTGATGTGATAGATAAGTAATAAAAGCCAGAAGGAAAATCAGTTAAATTATAATTTATTCTAGTAGATTTTATTTTATTTAAATCTTCAACTATTATTAGCTGACCAATAGAATTATGTATTTCTAAATTCAGTTCTTGAAACTCATTTAAATCAATTAAGATTTCAAAATTCCCATTATTAGGGTTTGGGGTTACAGAAATTGAATTTTCTAAATTAACATCTTCTATATTTACAGCACCTACGTTTATTGTCAATTGACTTGTGTTTATACAACCGTTTAATGTTCCTGTAAGTGTAACAGTGTAAATTCCAGAACTAGCATAGGTGTGTGATGGGTTGGTTTGTGTAGACGAATTTCCATCTCCAAAATTCCATGAATATGAAGTTGCTCCTGATCCAGCACTACTAAAAGTAACCGTGCCACCAACAAGTATAGTGGTGACATTTGCTGATGCATTTACCGTAGGAGCGGCAGAAACTGAAATAGTTGATGTTACAGGGTTTCCTGCACAAGTTCCGTTTTGACCTACTACAGAATATGTTGTTTGATTAGTTGGGTTAACCGTAATAGATGACCCAGAAGACCCGGTGTTCCAGCTGTAAGTTTGTGCACCAGAAGCTGAAATGGTAACGCTTTCACCTGCACAAATGGTTGCAGTACTTGGATTTAGTGTTACAGTTGGTGCAGAGTTTACAATAATAATAACACTGGCATTGTCAGTGCAGCCATTTGCATCTGATACAACCACATTATAAGTTGTCGTAGTTGTAGGGGAAACAACATGAGATGATCCGCCTCCTAAACCATTATCCCATTGGTATGTTCCTCCAGTACCTGCTCCTGCAGCAGAAATGGAAGCCGAGTTTCCTGCACAAATACTTTGACTTGAGCTAATAGAAGCTGTTACACCTCCTAAATTTGTAAGAGTAATTGTGCTGGTTTCAGAACAACCACCATTATCATCTACTAATATGTCATATGTACCGGGAGATAAATTTGAAAAAGTTCCTGTTGATTGATACGTGTTTCCGCCATCAATACTGTATTGATAAGGTCCAGTTCCGCCAGTTGCAGTAATTAATATTTGTCCATTATTACTTCCACAAGATGCATTTGTAGTAGATGGATTTATTGCTAAACCAGAAGAGCATCCTCCACATAAAATTGGTCGAATATAATGTGAGAAGCTATATGTTCCTCCCCAAGCTGTTTGCATATCATACCAAGTTCCATCATCCCATTGTTCCCAACCCGAGTTAGGAGTTAAATCAAAAACGGAATTTGTGATTATTCCCAAAGAATCTTGTCCTCCAGGATAACTGGCGAAACCATTCATAGTAATTCCACAATATATAGTATTTCCATTTATAGTAACAGAACTAGGGAAGTTAACAGTGTATATGCCATTTCCTGAAGTTGAAGCAGCAATTGATGCTAAACTTACTTGTGTGGTAGCAATTATTGATCCAGGTTGTCCTGAATTGTCATCCCAAACATTGAAGTCTACTGTAGCACCATTTCCACCATCATTCACTGAGTATAAAAAAAGCTCCATTCCTGTTATACTATTATATGGTGTGTAATTAGAATAAGCTTCAGCTTTAGAAAGGTCTCCATATCCATTCCATCCAGAAATAAAACCACCGTTATTTGTACTGTATAACCTTAAAGTATCTGCAGCAGAAATATTTAATAAAGTATCGCAACCAGATGTGCTTCCAGGATTTGTAACTGTAATATTTATAGTTGTTGTACAGTTTCCATTTGCATTACCAGCTGTAAGTTCCACAACATATGTTCCAGGATTTGAGTAGGTAACTGAGCCTGGATTTTGAACTGTAGATGTGCTTGGATTAACTCCACCTAAAGAGGTGTTGTCAAAGTTCCAAGACCACGAATTTGGAGTTCCACTTGAAGCATCAGAAAAATTAACAGTTCCACCAGCTGTTATAGATGTCGTACTAACGTTTATAGAACACGTAGGAGGATTGTTTTGATTACATGGTTCATACGCACCATCTAAAATTGTTGCACCTGTATTTGTAGGATCTAACCAAGGTTGTAGTTGTGCTGTAGAACCAGTTCCATTTCCATTCCAATTGGTAGAGAATTTCCCATATAAATCAGGTGATCCAGTTGCAGTGCAATAGGAACTCCCTCCAGAAAGTTGACCTACAACTCTACCGTTTTGGTCAAAAATTGGAGATCCAGAAGATCCGCCTTCAGTAACTCCATGACCATTGGTTGTAGCTGACCAATAAACTCTCCAGTGAGCATTGTTTGCACCTCCATTGTAAGATGTGCTTGATAGGTTAGATGTAAATGTAGATATTTTCTTAGCTGATCCAGCAGGATGATGTACACTCACTCCAGAACTAGCAGCACTAGATCCAGCATTCCAACCTGCAAAGAATGCATTGTATGAGGCTGGAACATTACTTCCAAGCTCAACTAAATAATAATCTGAACCGGCCAATTGGTTTGTTGATGGTGGGTTGTTTAAGGTGCCACTTCCAGAGGATGACCTAACCGTCCCATTAATCATTGTTTGATTCCCTTTTGATGGATCACTACCATTAGAATTGGGTTGGCAAGAAGATTTTTGATAATTCCAATACCAGGTCCAACCTGATAATGAACTATTAGCA
>JAQWSL010000112.1 GCA_029243225.1 Flavobacteriales bacterium | reverse complement strand
GTGTTTAGTAAAAGAGATGCACCTTGAGACATTAACTTATTATGAAGTGTGCCAACATTATCTAAATCATCAATTTGAACAGTTTTATTTTGAATTATTTTCCCAGTATCAATTTCTTTTTCAATAAAAAATGTAGAAACTCCAGTAGTTTTTTCACCGTTTATAATGGCCCAATTAATAGGAGCTGCTCCTCTGTAATTGGGGAGTAATGAAGCGTGTAAATTTATTGTTCCTAATTTAGGCATACTCCATACTATTTCTGGTAACATCCTAAAGGCTACCACAACAAATAAATCTGCATTAATGGTCTTTAAATCATTAATGAAGGTTGAATCTTTTAGATTTAGTGGCTGTAGAATTTTTATGTTGTTTGAAAGAGCAAACTCCTTAACAGTAGATGATTTAAGCTTCTTTCCTCTACCAGCGGGTCTGTCAGGGGCTGTCACAACAGCTTCAATTTGATGAGAGCTAGTTAAAATTTTACCTAAACTTTCGATTGCAAATTCTGGGGTTCCCATAAAAATTATTCTCATGCTGTAAATTTAAAATACTTGAATTACTAAACCTTTTAAATATTCACTTTCTGGATGAAAAATGTTAATTGGATGATCTGCTGGTTGGTGGAGCTGATGTAGAATTTTAATTTTTCTTTCTACAGCAATACCGACTGAAAGTATGGTGTTTCTAAATAGCTCTTTACTAATTACTTGTGAGCAAGAAAAAGTAAATATAATTCCCCCAGGCTTTATTTGTTCTATTGCTCTAGAATTCAATCTTTTATAGCCTTGTATTGCTTTGTGTTTAGCACTCATGTGTTTTGCAAATGCTGGTGGATCAAGAATTATAATGTCATAATCTTCATTTATGTCTTTAATGTATTCCATTGCATCTGCTACAATGGATTTATGCTTAATTTTTTTGTTATTTATAAGTGCTATATTTTCTTCTAATAAATCGATTGCTTTTTTAGAACTATCTAAAGAATGAACTTCTTTTGCTCCATTGTTAAGAGCATAAATTGAAAATCCTCCGGAATAGCAAAATGTATTTAATATTTTTTTGTCTTTTGAAAGCTCACCTAATAATTTTCTATTTTCTCTCTGGTCAATAAAGAACCCAGTTTTTTGGCCATTAATCCAATTAATAGAAAATGAATTGTTATTTTCTTTTGCAGGTGTTTTATTTAAATCGTTTCCGAATAAATAAGTGTTTTCAATTGAGTAATTTGTTTGATGTTTTTGATCTAAAGAATCTGAACTTTTATCATAAATTGCATCTAGATTTGGGAATCTCTCTCTTAAAATATTACAAATTAAATCTTTGATTAACCACATTCCAATAGAATGACATTGAATTACAGCTGTGCCATTATAAAAGTCAATTATTAAACCAGAAAGATCATCTCCTTCAGCATGAATTAAACGAAATATTGTTGTATTGGCATTATCTATAAATTCTTTTCGATTATTAATGGCTAATTCAATCTTTAACTTCCAATATTTTTCATCTATTGCTTGTTGTCTAAATTCAAAAATACGTACGCATAAGTTTTCCTGTTGATAATGACCTGTGCCTAAATATTTTCCTTTATTAGAAAATACTTCAACAGCATCTCCATCTTTTACACCTTTCTCTATTTCTTTTATTGCATTAGAAAAAATCCATGGGTGAAATCGTTTTATTGATTTATCTTTTGCCGGCTTTAAAGTAACTTTTCCTAAATTCATAATAATTTCTATCAGTAGACAAAATAACAATTAATATTTTAAAGATTAAAGAGTGAAATTCGGACATTTAGAAATACTTGACAATGTAGACTTTACTTTGCCGGCTTTTGAAAATAATTTCAAGCTTACATCAAAGATTGATTTTAAAGATGTTAATTTTTACTTTGGTGCTCCTGTTTGGGGGGATAAAAATTATATAGGCGTTTTATATCCAAAAGGTACTAAGCAAAATAAATTTCTTGTTGAATATGCTAAACAATTTAACAGCATTGAAGTTAATGCAACTCGTTTTGGAACACCAAAGTCTCTTGTATTAGATAATTGGAAAAGTGCTGTTGACAGTGAATTTAAGTTTTCTTTAAAAGTGCCTCAAGTTATTACTCATAGAAAAAATATTAACGATATTAAAGCCAGGCACCAATTAGATAAATTAATTCTTGCTATTGATCATTTAGGTAATAATTCAGGAATTAGTTTTGCCGTAATGGCAAATTATTTTAAAGCTGATAAATTTAATAGTCTTGTGGAATTTGTTCAAAATATTCCAGTTGACATGCCACTTTCTATTGAATTTAGGGATTCCTCCTGGTTTATCCCATCAGTCATGAATCAGTGGCAATCTCTTTTTGTAGAATATAACATTGGTACAGTTATAACTGATACTCCAGGAAGAAGAGATGTGGCCCATTGCAGGTTATCTGGCGATAATTTATTTGTTAGATATGTTGGGAATTTCAATCATATTAGCGACACTCATAGAATTAAGATTTGGGTAGATAAAATAATAGATAGCACAAATTTTGGTGTTAAAAATGTTTGGTTTTATGTTCACCAACCAGGAGAAGATAGAGGGAGGGTGCTTGATTTTTTTAATACATTTATTAATGAGTTGAAATTGAAAAATAGTAAGGAAATAACCTTGCTAAAAGATTATAGACTCTAAGATTATAATTAAATGTAATTACTTACTTTATATGAAAGATAGCCAATGATTTCATGAAGTAATATTCTCCATTGAAACAAAACACTAGATTGAGGGATGAAAAAACTATCCCATTCTGTATGTTTTTCTTCTAAATTAATTATGTAGGGATCAACATTTAATTTATTTTTCTTAAAACATGCTATGGCTCTTCTTTGATGGTAATCTGAAGTGATTAAGAGGCATTTAGGTGAAGATTTTTTTGAATATTTAAAGATGTAATTGGACGTAAATAATGCATTCTGGTAAGTGTTTTGAGAATTTTTCTCACATATTATGTCCTTATCAGGAATGCCAATTTCTATTAAATATTTTTTAAGGTAATCAGCTTCTATAAGCTCAGATTGCAAGCTTCCAGAAGCGCCACTAATTATGATTTTATTTATTCTATTGGTCTTGTAAAGTTTAATAGTATTCAACATTCTATTGCTACTATACCCAAATTTCATGTTTTTTTCAGTAGAGTTTAAGCTAATTATACCACCTAGTAAAATTCCATAATCATATTTTTCTTGTAATTTAACTTGTTTAAGGTTCCACAAGTCAGAACTCAATTTATGGATGTAACCATTAGAGAAAAAAAGTAACATTAAGAAACTAATTAATAAATGTTTCCTTCTTCGGTATTTTCTTTTGCTGAATAAACCTAAAACGAAAAAAAATACAATTACAACTAATGGATCAGCAATGAATCCTAATATTTTTGATAAAATAAAAAACAAAATTTTAATTTTTTATAAAGCTATTTATTTTCTATTAAATGAATTTGAATTTGACAACCTAAATCAAAAATGTATTTTTGCTTCAAACGAGAGATTTAAATGGATTCAAAAATATATAAACCCGTAAATAAGATTAGAATTGTTACAGCAGCCTCACTTTTTGATGGCCACGATGCAGCAATCAATATAATGAGAAGAATAATTCAGTCTACTGGATGTGAGGTTATTCATTTGGGTCATGACAGGAGTGTTGAAGAAGTTGTTAATTGTGCTATTCAAGAAGATGCTCAAGCTATTGCAATGACATCGTATCAAGGTGGGCATAATGAATATTTTAAATACATGTACGATCTTTTAAAAGAAAAAGGGGCAAGTGGTATTAAAATATTTGGAGGTGGAGGTGGAACAATTCTTCCTTCAGAGATTGAAGAATTACAGGCATATGGAATTGAAAGAATATATCATCCAGATGATGGTAGAACAATGGGGCTTCAGGGAATGATTAACGACTTAGTTCAAAGATGTGATTTTCCTACTGGTGAAAATCAGAATGAAGAGCTTTCGAAAAAGTCATTTAATAAAAACCCACTTACTATTGGTAAGATGATTTCTGCAGCTGAAAATTTCATGGTTGAAAATGAAAAAGAACTTCAGACAATTCATGAAAGTGCTGAAAAATTAAGCATACCAATTCTTGGGATAACAGGAACTGGTGGTGCAGGTAAATCTTCTTTAGTTGATGAGTTAGTAAGGCGATTTTTGGATGATTTCCCCAATAAACAAATTGCGATTGTTTCTGTTGATCCATCAAAGAGAAGAACCGGTGGTGCTCTCCTTGGAGATAGAATACGTATGAATTCAATAAACGATGATCGTGTGTATATGCGTTCATTGGCGACTCGACAAAGTAATCTTGCATTGTCTAAATATGTTTCAAATGCATTGGACATATTAAAACTTGCTAAGTACGATCTTATAATTTTAGAAACTTCTGGAATTGGCCAATCAGATACAGAAATTTTAGATCATAGTGATGTTTCTCTTTATGTAATGACACCTGAGTTTGGAGCGGCAACACAACTTGAGAAAATTGACATGCTTGACTTTGCAGACATAGTTGCGCTAAATAAATTTGACAAAAGAGGTGCTTTAGATGCTATTAGAGATGTGAAGAAACAATATAAACGTAATCATAATTTATGGGATATTAAAGATGAAGAAATTCCAGTTTTTGGAACTATCGCTTCTCAATTTAATGATCCTGGAATGAATACGCTTTATCGTTCTTTAATGGACCAAATTGAGGAAAAAACAAAAGCAGGTTTGAAGTCATCATTTTCTATTTCTAAAGAAATGTCCGAAAAGATATTTGTTATTCCTCCAAATAGAATTCGTTATTTATCAGAAATTTCTGAAAACAACAGAGCCTACGATTCTTGGGTTAATTCTCAAGTTGAAGTTGCTAATAAATTAGATGCATTGTTAAGAACATTGTCTCTCTATTCAAAGGATAATTCAAATGAAACTATTCGTGATACCCTTAGCTCAACTTATGAAAAGCTTAAAATGGATCTCGACCCACATAATTTTCAAATCCTTCAAGATTGGGATGGAAAATTAGGTAAATACAAATCCCCAGTTTTTAAGTTCAAAGTTAGAGACAAGGAGTTGTCAGTTAAAACTCACTCTGAATCGTTATCTCATTTGTCAATTCCTAAAGTAGCAGTGCCAAGATATTCTAATTGGGGAGATCGACTGAAATGGTCGCTGCAAGAAAATTTTCCTGGAGAATTTCCTTTCACATCAGGACTGTTTCCTTTTAAAAGAGAAGGCGAAGACCCTACAAGAATGTTTGCTGGCGAAGGTGGTCCTGAAAGAACAAATAGAAGATTTCATTATGTTAGCTTGGGAATGCCAGCTAAAAGATTGTCAACTGCTTTTGACTCCGTTACTTTATATGGAAATGACCCTCACATTCGACCAGATATTTATGGTAAAATAGGTAATGCTGGTGTGTCAATTTGTTGTTTAGATGATGCCAAAAAATTATATTCAGGTTTTGATTTGTCTGACCCTTCAACCTCTGTTAGTATGACAATAAATGGTCCAGCACCTATGCTGCTTGGATTCTTTATGAATGCTGCAATTGATCAAAATTGTGAAAAATATATATTAGACAACGGCTTAAAGGAAGAGGTTGAACAGAAAATTCAGAATATATTCATAAAGTCAAACAGGCCATCATATCAAGGAGATTTGCCAGAAGGAAATAATGGTCTTGGGTTAATGCTTCTTGGAATTACTGGAGATCAAGTTTTGCCAAAAGATGTTTATAATCAAATTAAAAAAGATACGCTAACAAAAGTAAGAGGAACTGTTCAAGCGGATATTCTTAAAGAGGATCAAGCTCAAAATACTTGTATTTTTTCAACAGAGTTTGCTCTTAGATTAATGGGAGATGTTCAACAATATTTTATAGAGAATGCAGTTCGTAATTTTTATTCTGTTTCTATTTCCGGTTACCATATTGCTGAGGCTGGAGCTAATCCAATTTCACAATTAGCATTTACATTAGCCAATGGATTTACTTATGTAGAATATTACTTAAGTAGAGGAATGGATATTAATAAATTTGGTCCAAATTTGTCTTTTTTCTTTTCAAATGGAATAGATCCAGAATATGCTGTCATTGGAAGAGTCGCAAGAAGAATTTGGGCTAAGGGAATGAAAATGAAATATGGAGCTGACAAAATAGCTCAAATGTTGAAATATCACATTCAGACTTCTGGTAGATCATTGCATGCTCAAGAAATCGATTTTAATGATATAAGAACAACACTTCAAGCTTTGTATGCTATTTATGATAATTGTAATTCATTACATACCAATGCTTATGATGAAGCAATTACAACTCCTACTGAAGAATCTGTAAGAAGGGCGATGGCAATCCAATTAATAATTAACAAGGAGTTAGGTCTTACAAAAAATGAAAACCCATTACAAGGTTCTTTTATTGTTGATGAATTAACAGATTTAGTGGAAGAAGCGGTTTTAATTGAATTTGATAGAATAAATGAAAGAGGTGGGGTTCTTGGCGCTACGGAAACAATGTATCAAAGAAGTAAGATTCAAGAAGAATCTCTTTATTATGAGACATTAAAACATACTGGTGAATTTCCAATAATTGGTGTTAATACATTTTTAAGCTCTAAAGGTTCTCCGACTGTAATTCCTGGCGAAGTAATTCGTGCTACTAAAAAAGAAAAGGAATATCAAATTAGCATGCTTTCAAATCTTCAAGATAATAATAAGGATAAATCCAAAATAGCTATTGAGAAAATAAAACATGCGTCTATTAATAATGATAATATTTTTGAGCAGATGATGGAGGCTTCTAAAACTTGTTCTTTAGGTCAGATTACCAATGCATTGTTTCAGGTAGGTGGCCAGTATAGGAGAAATATGTAGTTAAATGTTAAAAGATAATCATCTAATTATTTTTGCGAGAAATCCAGAATTGGGTAAGATTAAAACTCGATTAGCTAAATCGGTAGGTGATGAAAATGCGCTAAAAGTTTACCTTCATTTATTGGAGCACACTGCTCAAATTTGTTCACCAATTGAAGTCCATAAACACATTTACTACGATTCTTTCATAGAAATAGATGATATTTTCCCGGAAAATAGTTTTCAAAAAAGTATTCAATCTGGTGAAGATTTAGGAATTAGAATGTATAATGCATTTAAAGACATTTTTGGCCAGTGGGCAAAAAAAATTATTTTAATTGGTACAGATTGTTTTGAACTTAACTCATCAGTTATAGAAAATGCTTTTAATCAATTAGATACTAGCGATGCTGTTATTGGTCCAGCAAAAGATGGAGGATATTATTTGATCGGAATTAGAAATTTAAAAAAGGATTATTTTATTAATAAGACTTGGGGGGGTGAAAACGTTCTACTTGACACTCTTATAGATTTTAAAAAATTAGAAATCAATTATTCACTTCTTCCTGTTCTTAATGATGTAGATCACAAAGAGGATTTAGGAGATTTGGAAAAATTAATTGAATGAATTTAATAGAAATAAAAGAAACAGTAGATTTCTTGAATAGTAGGGGAGTTTACAAGGCGGAAAATGCAATAATTTTGGGAACTGGATTGGGTAAGTTAGCTGATTTGGTTACAGATGGTATTGTTATTCCATATTCTGAAATCCCTCATTTTCCTTTAAGTACAGTAGAGTCTCATTCAGGTAATTTAATTTTAGGAAAGCTTGAAAATATTAATGTCATAATTTTTCAAGGAAGATTTCATTTTTACGAAGGTTATTCAATGGATGAAATTGTTTTTCCTGTTAGAGTTTTGAAATTTTTAGAAGTTAAAAACCTGTTTATTTCAAATGCTTCAGGTGCCATTAATTTGAGTTTTAAAAAAGGTCAATTAATGCTAATTAAAGATCACATTAATCTTTTCCCTACACACCCATTAAGAGGTTCGAATAGTAATGAGCTTGGTGTTAGGTTTCCAGATATGAGTAATGCCTATGATGGTGCTCTCAATGAACTTGTCTTGAGCTCTGCGAAAAAATTAAATATTCAGTTAAATCAAGGTGTTTATATATCTGCTCAAGGTCCCATGCTGGAAACTCCAGCAGAATATAGAATGCTTGTGAAATTAGGTGGTGATGTAGTAGGGATGAGTACCATTCCAGAAGTAATAGCGGCACGTCATATTGGAATTAAATGTTGTGCTATTTCTGTTCTCACAGATGAATGTGATCCTGATAATTTAGAACCTATAAATATTGAAGAAATCATACGTATTGCTGGAATGGCCGAAAAGAAATTAATTGATTTATTACTAACTACTTTGAGAAGTTTAAAGAACGTATAACTGATGGAAGTTTCAGATTACTTAGATACAATTCCTTTGGAGAGAAAAGAAGCATTTAACTCTTTAAGAGATGTTGTTTTGAAAAATTTGCCAATCGGTTTTAAAGAGGTTTTAAATTATGGAATGTTAGGTTATGTTGTTCCACATGAATTGTATCCATTTGGTTATCATGTTAACCCTCTTTTACCATTGCCTTTCATTAATCTAGCTTCTCAAAAGAAACACATTTCATTATATCACATGGGTATTTATAGTGATGCCAAACTTTTGGATTGGTTTGTAGGTGAGTATGCCAAAATATCTAACAAAAAATTGAATATGGGTAAGAGTTGTATTAGGTTCTCAAAAATTGATAAAATCCCTTATGAATTAATTGGAGAATTGTGCTCAAAGATGACAGTAGAAGATTGGGTGGGTATTTATGAAAATGCAATTAAAAAAAAGTAGTATTAGACTAATTTCCTTTTTTCTAGAGCTATTAAAGGAGAAATAGCATCTAAAAGTCGACTAGCATTAGCTAAATTTAGTTGTTGCTTAGCATCTGATAAAGCAATTGAAGGGTCGGGGTGAATTTCTATCAGTAAACCATCAATACCCATTGCTACAGCAGCTTTACTTAAGTCAATAATTCCATAAGTATATCCTAACGCATGACTTGGATCAATAATTATTGGAAGATTGGTATGTTCTTTAAGCCATGCAACACCACATAAATCAAGTGTGAATCTTGTTTTATCTTCAAAAGTACGAATACCTCTTTCGCAAAGAATTACATTTTCATTCCCCCCAGATAATATAAATTCAGCAGCTTGAACAAATTCTTGAAGAGTAGCAGAGAAACCTCTTTTTAATAAAACAGGCTTATTACTTTTACTTAATGCTTTTAAAATCCCTTGGTCATACATGGATTTTGTTCCTACTTGTACCACATCAGCATAGGAAATTAATTCTTGTATCTGAGTAGCGTCTTTAGCTTCACTAAAAGTGATTAGATTATTCTTTTTTGAGACGTTTTTTAGAATTTTTAATCCCTTATTTTCTAATCCTTGAAATGAATAAGGAGAGGTGCGAGGTTTATATGCACCAGCTCTAATACAACTTAACTTTTTAGCATTTAAAAATCCTGCAATTTCATTAATTTGTTCCATGTTTTCTACTGAACAAGGTCCCATTATTATTGGGAAGTCAACACATTTCCTTCCAATAGTTATGTTTTTAATTTTAATGGATTTATGTTGTTTATAATCTATCGAAGCTAATTGTATGTCATTGTTGAAAATGAATTTATCAATGATAAAAGGGGTTAGCTTTTCGGGAACAGTTTTATAATTTGAGGAATTTACAAGTTGTAAAAAACTTCCTTTTTTATTTATGAAAGAGTTGGTGCTCTTGGTGTAATCAAATAGGATTTTTTCTGGAGTGTTGTTGTCTATGTGTAGAATCATAATTATTGAGCTTCATAACAGCCAAGATCATTAAATGTGCCTGTTCTTGGATTTCCTAAAATATCTATCATTATTGAAGAAGTTGTGCCCTTGTCTACAACAAAGGAGTTGGTAGGAATGCTGAAGTTCCAATTGGTAGGGTCGTTAAAAAGAGGTTCTTGGTTATTAAAGCAATTGGTGAAAAAAGAAGAATTATTAATTGAGTCTTCAAGTTTTACCAAGCAATTAGTGAAATTAAAAACTGGGATAGCTCCACTTGGATGGTTTCTACCTAATGTGTCAATAAATAATTCATTGGAATTGGATCCATGAAAAATACAATTGGTGAATGATGCAGAATTAAATGGTCTAAATTCAATTGATGTAGATTCATAATAGTCTTTGAAAACCATTAATGCAGAATTTCTTTGAGCTTGCCAGTAATTACCAAAAGTACATTGCTCAAAATCTACATTTCCACCTATGCTTATAAATGCTGAATGCTGAGAGGAGTTTCCAAACAAACAGTTTATAGCGTTAATGTTTCCTCCTTGGGTTAATATATTTGCATAAAGAGAATTATGAACAGAAATGCTGTTTAAGTTAACAGTGTTTCCAGCTTCTAATGTATCGACTTGCACTCCAATTGTTGCATTTTTTATTTCAGTATAATTAATATTGCTCTCTAAAGGTTGAAAAAACCAAATTCCTCTCCATTGTCCGCTTGTGCTATCAGAACTATAAAGTAGAAAATCTTCCATCCTATCTTGTTGAAATGAAACAGGATTGTTCAATGTCCCATTGACTTGTAAAGAGCTTTTATATATATATAAGATAGAATTTGGATGCCCGTGTATTGTAGTGCCTTCAGGAATAGTTAAAGTGTTGTTTTCATCAACAGCACAATAGTTATATATAACATGAGGTTTGTCATTGTTCCAAGTTTCATCTTGAGTGATAACTTCGTTAACATGAAAATAAGCGTCTTGTCCCCATGCATTAAGAATAGTTTTTTGAATGTTATTATTAGTTAAAAATACAATTGAATCTTCAACAACTAATGGCGAAGACGTGTTGTTTGGGTCTATTGTGACTTCAATAAAAATGAACATACTGTCACCTGTTTCAAGTTCAATGTTTTCAAATTGAACTCCAGCATCTCCATTAACATTAATTCTAAATTGTGAGTCGGTTCCGGTTGCTAAATTTATTGAGCTAATATTAATTGGACCATTATTGTTGTTGTATATTTTATAATATTTAGTTGTTGAACCTATTGTTGTGAAAATAGTGTCAAATAAAATAGTGTCTTCAGAAAAGGAAAGCATTGCACTTGAATTTGTTAGAATGTTTTGTTTTCTACAATTCACAAAGTTTAAACAAATACTTAATGTAATGAGTCCTATTAAAAGGGTGTATATACTTTTATTAAACATCTAATTAATTAAGGTGCAAGTTTATTAACTAATTATCATTTAAAATATTTTATGTTAATATTTTATTTCTTCTTTTGAAAGAAGAAAAAGAAAATATATATTTGCACGCTTGAAAGTAAAAGACTTAGATTAATGAAAAAAGGAATACACCCAGAGAATTATAGATTAGTTGTTTTTAAAGATATGTCTAATGACTACTCTTTTTTAAGCAAAAGTTGTGCTAACACTAAAGACTCAGTTAAATGGGAAGATGGAAATGAGTACCCGCTAATTAAATTAGAAATATCTCATAAATCTCACCCGTTTTTCACTGGAAAACAACAACTTATTGATACTGCTGGTAGAATTGATAAATTCAAAAGCAGGTATTCTTCACAAAAGAAATAATAATTTTATAACATCTTTTAACCCTCGGCATTGTTCGGGGGTTTTTTTTATCCTTACATTTGAGTAACAACTAATTACTATGAAAACAATAGTCTTATTTGATGGTCAATGCCATAAATCCTTACTACCATTAACATTTACTCGTCCAGTTGCTCAATTAAGAGTTGGGATATTTACTATTCATGAAAAATGGTCTCGATTTTTTGATCAGGATGTTAATATTAGAACTAAAGATTATTTAATTGATAAGTTTAATTCTTTCGAAAATGAAGCAGATTTAGGAATTTTAGGTGGTTTACTTCCAGATGAAGAACTTGTAAATGTAATTGAATCATTATCTCCAAACACAATTTTAATGAAAGATGGAAATGTTTTAGCCATTTCTCCACTTCCAAAGAATGACGATTCAATGGAAAGTTCTTTAAGTAATTACGCTGTTATTGAATACGATTCTTCAGTTTCTATAATTTTTCGTCCTCAAGATATTTTTATTAAAAATGGTGATGAAATTTTAAACGATTATAGCTGGATTAAGAAAAATACAAAGTCTATTAAATGCCATGAGTCAAATACTGTATTTGGAGAAGATTTATTTTTAGAGGAAGGCGCTTCTGTTCGTGGATGTATAATTAATTGTGAGCAGGGTCCTGTTTACATTGGGAAAAATGCTCAAATTATGGAAGGATCGGTAATTAGGGGTCCCTTCGCATTATTAGATTATTCTATTGTTAAAATGGGTGCTAAAATTTATGGTCCAACTACTTTTGGCCCTCATTGTAAAGTTGGTGGAGAAGTTGGTAATTCCGTTATTCAAGGGTATTCTAACAAAGCTCACGATGGATATTTAGGAAATAGTGTAATTGGTGAATGGTGTAATCTAGGTGCTGACACTAATACATCAAATCTTAAAAATAATTACAGTTTTGTTAAGAATTGGGATTATTCTAAAGATTCTATGCAAAATACTGGAAGTCAATATTGTGGTCTAATAATGGGTGATCACTCTAAATGTGGGATTAATACCATGTTTAACACAGGGACTGTTGTGGGTGTCTCTGCAAATATATTTGGTGGTGGTTTCCTTTCAAAATTTATTCCTTCATACAGTTGGGGGGGCAGTGATGGTTTTGTTGACTATGAGCTTGAAAAGGCTATTGAATTGGCCGATGTTGTGATGAAAAGAAGGGGGGTTGAATTTTCATTAGCTGATAAACAAATTCTTGAACATGTTTTCAATTCTACAACTGTTTACAGAAAATAATCTAAATCTTTTTCTTTTTTTTTCTTATTTGGCATTTCTATTGATATATATCTATAGTAAGTAATTGACTATTTACTTTATGTTCTGAATTTCAAGGAGTTACATTTACTTTTGATTTTATTCATTACATAATGACTTTTTAAAAGAAACAAATTAGTGTCAAAATGACAATATAAATTTATTATGAGTGACTTTTTTGCAGAATCAGATTGGTTAGATTTTTCTAATGTAGTTGACCAAGAAACAGAATTTATACCATTAATTTCTCCTGAAGAAGAAGATAGAATGAATACAGAAGAAGTTCCTGAAAAGCTTTCTATTCTTCCTTTAAGAAATAATGTTTTGTTTCCCGGTGTAGTTATGCCGATTACCGTGGGAAGAGATAAAAGTATTAAGCTAATTCAAGATGCTTATAAAGGAAATAAAATTATAGGCGTTGTTTCTCAGAAAGATTCATCTATTGAAGAGCCTGTTTATGAAGATTTATACAGTGTGGGTACTGTTGCTCAAATTGTACGTTTATTGAAGATGCCTGACGGTAGTAGTACGGTAATACTTCAGGGGAAAAAGAGAATGAATTTAGTTGGCTTTGTTCAGTCAGAACCTTATTTGATTGCAAATGTTAAACCTTTTAACGATAAGAGAGAAAAGAATTTATCTAAAGAATCTCACGCTTTATTTGATTCTTTAAAGGATATGGCATTAAGTATTATTAAACAATCCCCGAATATTCCTTCAGAAGCATCATTTGCAATAAAAAATATTGAAAGTCCTACCTTTCTAGTGAATTTTATTTCATCTCACATGCAAGCAGATGTAGTAGATAAACAAAAAATGCTTGAAGAAACTGGTGTAATGGAACGGGCTAATTCATTGCTTAAGCATTTAGATAAAGAACTGCAGATTTTAAAATTAAAGAATGATATTCAGTCTAGGGTAAGAGTAGATATAGATCAACAACAAAAAGAATATTTCCTTCATCAACAGATGAAAGAGATACAGAATGAACTGGGTGAGAATCCAGTTCAACAAGAAATAAATGAGCTTAGGTTAAACGCTAAGAATAAAAAATGGGTTGACAAGGTTGATAAAACATTTCATAAAGAAGTTGATAAGTTAGAAAGAATGAACCCTTCTGGAGCAGAGTATGGGATTCAGTTGAACTATTGTCAATTGCTATTGGATTTGCCTTGGGGAGAATTTACTAAAGATAAGTTTAATCTTAAAAGAGCCCAGCGTATTCTAGATCGAGACCATTTTGGTCTTGAAAAAGTAAAGCAAAGAATAATCGAGTACCTAGCTGTTCTTAAGCTAAAAGGTGATATGAAGTCTCCAATTTTGTGTTTATACGGACCTCCAGGTGTGGGTAAAACATCATTAGGTAAGTCTGTTGCTGAAGCAATTGGAAGAGAGTATGTTAGAATGTCTCTAGGTGGTTTGCATGATGAATCAGAGGTTCGGGGTCATAGAAAAACATACATAGGAGCTATGCCAGGAAGAATAATTTCAAATATTAAAAAAGCTGGTAAATCTAATCCTGTTTTTGTTTTAGATGAGATAGATAAGGTAGGGCGTTCAAATCATGGAGACCCATCATCTGCTTTATTAGAAGTTTTGGATCCAGAGCAAAACGATACTTTTCAGGATAATTTTGTTGATATTGAATATGATTTATCCAAGGTTCTATTTATTGCAACAGCAAATGAGCTTTCAACAATTCAGCCTGCTTTAAGAGATCGAATGGAGATAATTGAGATCAATGGGTATACTATTGAGGAGAAGCTAGAGATAGCTCGTAAACACTTAGTTCCTAAGCAATTAAGAGACCTTGGTTTAACTAATACTCAAATTAAACTATCTAAGTTATTGATTGAGAAAATAATATCTTCATATACCAATGAAAGCGGAGTAAGGGGTCTTGAAAAATTAATTGCAAAAGTGATTAGAAACAGGGCAAAGCAAATTGCTTTTAACGAAAAGTTTAAAGCTAAAATTGATATTGCTGAATTGGCAAAAATTTTAGGTCCTGCTTTTGACAGGAATAAATACAAAAACAATGATGTTCCTGGTGTAGTAACTGGTTTAGCATGGACTAGAACTGGTGGTGATATTTTATTTATTGAGACTTCTCTAACCAAAGGGAAGGGTAAATTAACTCTAACAGGTAATTTAGGAGATGTTATGAAGGAATCTGCTATACTAGCTTTAGAGTTTTTAAAATCTAATCATGATGTTTTAGGCATGACTCAAGAAGAAATGGATGGTTTTAATGTTCATGTTCATGTTCCTGAAGGTGCAACTCCAAAAGATGGTCCATCTGCAGGAGTTTCAATGTTAACAGCACTTGCATCTGTATTTTCTAAAAGAAAAGTTAAAAAATTCTTGGCCATGACAGGTGAAATAACTTTGAGAGGAGAGGTCCTTGCGGTAGGTGGAATTAAAGAGAAGATTTTGGCAGCTAAAAGAGCTGGGATTAAAGAAATTGTACTTCCTGCTTCAAATAAAAAAGACATTGATGACATTAATCCTCTTTATTTAGAAGGTTTGAAATTTCATTTCCTTAAAACTATGAAAGAAGTTCTTGCT
Organism: Flavobacteriales bacterium; assembly: GCA_029243225.1. Lineage (GTDB taxonomy): Bacteria > Bacteroidota > Bacteroidia > Flavobacteriales_D > Parvicellaceae. Next base: position 10,623 of record JAQWSL010000112.1, on the reverse strand, counting down.
GTTTCACTTTTAAAGTAAGCATACTTTTTTCATTTTCAACAATTTAAACCATAATTCAGTTGTGGTTGTTGATAAGTCATTTTCATTTTTTCAATTCTTACTCAAGTAATTGCATATTTTTACCCGTACCCAAGTTTTTTTGTTGATGGCTGAAGATAAAGTTGAATATACCGAGGATAACATTAGGTCTCTTGATTGGAAAGAGCACATTAGGATGCGTCCAGGAATGTACATTGGTAAATTAGGTGATGGCTCTGCACCTGATGATGGCATCTATGTTCTTGTTAAAGAAGTAATGGACAATTCTATTGATGAATTTGTAATGGGTAATGGTAAGAAAATTGAAATTAAGATAGAGGGTGATGAAGTTTTAATAAGAGATTTTGGTAGAGGTATTCCTTTAGGTAAAGTTAAAGATGTTGTTTCTAAAATGAATACTGGGGGTAAATACGACTCTAAAGCATTTAAAAAATCTGTTGGTTTAAATGGAGTAGGAACAAAAGCTGTTAATGCTTTGTCAAATTATTTTAAAGTAGAATCTATTAGAGATGGCAAGTTAAAAGGTGTGGAATTTCAAAGAGGTAATGTTGTCCAAGAACACAACCTAATTGATACCCAAGAAGGTAATGGAACATTTGTTAAATTTATTCCAGATAACGAGATTTTCAAGAAATTTAATTTTAGAGCTAATTATCTAGAACAAATGTTCTGGAATTATTGTTATTTAAATAGAGGCTTAACAATAGATTTTAATGGAAATAAGCTTTATTCAAAAAATGGTTTAAAAGACCTGCTTGAAAACAATATGGATGGAGATCCTTTGTATCCTATTGTTCACATCGAAGGTGATGACATTGAAGTTGCCTTTACTCATGCTAGAGGTTATGGAGAAGATTACTCCTCTTTTGTTAATGGGCAGCACACAACTCAAGGAGGTACTCACCTAAGTGCTTTTAGAGAAGCAATTGCAAGAGTGATTAAAGATTTTTTCAACAAGTATGAACCTGTAGATATTCGGCAAGGAATTGTTGCAGCAGTAAGCATTAAAGTTATAGAACCAGTTTTTGAATCTCAAACAAAAACTAAATTAGGGTCACTAGAAATTGAGCCTAACGGCAAATCTGTTCGTGCATTTGTTATGGATTTTCTCAAAGAAAAATTAGATAATTTTCTTCATAGAAACCCTGCAATAGTTAAAGATTTAGAAAATAAAATAAAACAATCTGAAAAAGAAAGAAAAGAATTAGCTGGAATTAGAAAAATTGCCAGAGAAAGAGCTAAAAAATCGAATCTTCACAATAAAAAACTTAGAGATTGTAAAATCCATTATAACGACATTAAAAATGAAAGAAGAGCTGAAACTTCGATATTTATCACTGAAGGTGATTCGGCTAGTGGGTCAATAACTAAATGTAGAGATGTCAAAACTCAGGCAGTCTTTAGTTTAAGAGGTAAGCCATTGAATTCTTATGGTTTAACTAAGAAAATAGTTTATGAAAATGAAGAGTTTAATTTAATACAGGCAGCTCTTAATATCGAAGATGACATGGATTCTCTGAGATATAACAAAATTATTATTGCAACTGATGCAGATGTTGATGGAATGCATATTCGTCTTTTATTATTAACTTTTTTCTTGCGTTTTTTCCCAGATTTAGTTAAGAAAAAGCATGTATTTATTCTACAAACTCCATTGTTTAGAGTTAGAAATAAAAAGGAAACTAGGTATTGTTATTCGGATGAAGAAAAATCTAAAGCACTCAGAGAGCTTGGTAAAAACCCTGAAATAACTCGATTTAAAGGATTAGGTGAAATTTCCCCCGATGAGTTTAAATACTTTATTGGTGAAGACATGAGATTAGAACCTGTTATATTGACAAAAGATTATACCATAGAAGAGATTCTTTCTTTTTATATGGGAAAAAACACCCCAGACAGACAAGAATTTATTATTGAAAACCTTAAGGTTGAGTTAGACCTTATTGAAGATGAGATTGAGGATTAATTATGAGTAACGAAGAAATAGAAGAAAACAACTTACCTGAAGAATCGAATCAAAACAATGATGGTCATGATTTAATTAATCAAGATCAAATCATCTCTCTTTCAGGAATGTATAAAGAATGGTTTTTAGACTATGCTTCTTACGTTATATTAGAAAGAGCTGTACCTGCTCTTGAAGATGGATTGAAGCCTGTTCAGCGAAGAATACTACATTCTTTAAATGAACTTGATGACGGTCGTTATAATAAAGTTGCTAATGTTATTGGTAATACGATGAAATACCATCCTCATGGTGATGCTTCTATTGGAGATGCCATGGTTCAGATTGGTCAAAAGGACTTGTTAATAGACTGTCAAGGTAACTGGGGAAATGTTTTAACTGGTGATGGCGCAGCAGCAGCTAGGTATATCGAGGCAAGGTTAACTAAATTAGGCAACCATATTTTGTTCAATCCTAAAACAACAAACTGGTTGAGCTCATACGATGGTAGAAATAAAGAACCTCAATATTTACCTGTTAAATTTCCATTATTGTTAGCTCATGGTGGTGAAGGCATTGCTGTAGGTTTAGCTTGCAAATTTCTTCCTCATAATTTCATTGAAATAATTGACGGATGTGTTAATTACTTAAAAGGTAAAAAGGTAGAGTTGTATCCAGATTTCATGAATGGTGGTATGGCTGATTTCACTCAATATAATGATGGTTTAAAAGGAGGTAAGGTTAGGGTAAGGGCTTCAATAAAAAAAGTTAACAATAAAACATTAATGATTGATCAAATTCCTTATGGAACAACTACAGATCAATTGATTGAATCTATTGTAAAAGCAACTGAAAAAAATAAAATCAAGGTTAAGAAAATTGAAGACAATACTGCTGCAGTAGCAGAGATTCTTATTCACCTTCCTAGTGGTGTTTCACCTGATAAGATGATTGATGCATTATTTGCATTCACTAATTGTGAGATGTCAATATCTCCTAATTCTTGTTTAATTGAAGACAATAAGCCTGTTTTTTTAGGAGTTACAGAGATTTTAAAACGATCAACTGATCGTACAGTAGAATTACTTAAACAAGAGCTAGAGATAAAATTAAATGAATTAGAAAATGCTTGGCATTGGATGTCTCTAGAACGAATTTTTATTGAAAATAAAATATACAGAGACATTGAAGATCAAGAAACTTGGGAGGGTGTACTAAAAGCAATTGATAAAGGATTAAAACCTCATGTTAGAGTATTGAAAAGACCTGTTAAAGAAGACGATATTGTTCGATTAACTGAAATTAAAATTAAAAGGATTTCTAAGTTTGATGGTTTTAAAGCTGATGAGAATATTATTAAGGTTGAAGATCAGATTAAGGTTGTTAAAGATAATTTAGACAATCTAATTGAGTTTGCCATTGACTATTTTAAAGATTTGAAATCCAAGTTTAGCGAAGGAAAAGAAAGAAAAACTGAAATTCGAGTTTTTGATAGTATTTCTGCATCAAAGGTTATTGTCTCAAATAAGAAATTATACATAAATAAAGAAGAAGGGTTTGTGGGTTGGTCTTTAAGAAAAGATGAATTTATTTCAGAATGTTCTGATTTAGATGACATTATAATTTTCTTTTCTTCTGGTAAATTAATGGTAACTAAAATTTCTGATAAAAAATTTGTAGGCAAGGGGATTATTCATGCTGCTGTTTGGAAAAAAGGAGATTTAAGAACCATTTATCACATGATATATCAGCATTCTAAAGGAGGGCCATCTTACATGAAAAGGTTTGCTGTGAACGGCATAACGAGAGATAAAGAATATGATTTAACTAGTGGAGGGAAAGATTCGAAAATTCATTACTTTTCTGTTAATCCTAATGGTAGGAGAGAGATTGTTTCTGTAAAACTAAGACCTAGGCCAAAACTTAAAAAATTGAAGTTTGATATCGATTTTGGTGATTTAATGATTAAGGGGAGAGGTTCTAAGGGGAATCAAACTACTAAGCATTTTATATCTAAAGTTGAATTAAAAGAAACTGGTGGTTCTACACTAGCAGCTAGAGAAATATGGTGGGATGATGTAGTCAGAAGACTTAACAATGAAGGAAGAGGAAAGTCTTTAGGAACTTTTAAAGGAGACGATAAAATTTTAACTATATACAGCTCAGGTCATTTTAAGCTTTCTGGTTTTGAGCTTACTAATAAATTTGATGATGATTTGTTGCAAATTGAGAAATGGTATCCAAACAGACCTTTATCTTGTGTTTATTTTAATGGAGATAAAGAAATCTTTTATGTAAAACGTTTTTTAATTGAGTCAACTTTAAAGAAAACACTTTTTATTCCTGAAAGTTCTAAATCCGAGTTAACTATAGCTTCTACTCAATTTTTACCTAAAGTTAACATAGAGTTTAATAAGCGATTAAAAGAAACTAAAGACCTTATAGATAAGGTTGAAAATCTTAATGACTTAATCGATGTAAAAGGAATGAAAGCTCAAGGAAATCAACTAACTAGATTGAAAGTTAAGGAAATATCCTTGTTGCCTGTCGCTGAGGGTGAAGGTTGGCCAGTTGAGCAAGAGTTAGAAGAAGAGGTTATACAAAAGGTTGTTGAAATAAGTGATGATAAGATAAATAAAAAAAATAGTGAAGTTATAGGCACTGTTAACGAAGATAAAAGTGTTGAAATTGAACTTGACGTTAATGTTAAAAAAACCACTGAATCTGATGGTCAAATAAACTTGTTCTAATGAAAAAAATAATAATAATCACATCGCTTCTCTTTTTGTCAATTCCTTTTAACTTGATTTCTCAAGATGAAATTCTTAATAATGATACAATACCTTTTGAAGAATTCCGAAATTATTTGGGTTCTAATATTTCTCCATTATTAATGGGAGTAGTTTCTGGAAAAGATAATTTTAATGTAAAGGTTAATTTAAGTTATAAAAGAAATTTTAGAGATAAAAACTTAAGATTAAGTCTTAACTATTTAACTGAAGGGAATGTATTATTGTATGACTACTTTGTTCCAGTTTCAACTACTGATACAACTTTAGTTAACCGATATTTTGACAATTCATTTAATTATTATGATTTTCGTTTTGGTTTAGAGGAATTAAGAGGCTACAATGGAGCTAGAGTTCATGTTGGAGTAGATGCAATTATAGGCTATGGTTCAAATAACTCATCTTATTTCGATCGTAAATTTAATTTTTTAGATAGTTCAGGAAATTACATGCTCGATACAGTGTCAAATAATCTGGCATTATTTGAAGGTGTTCATGACATGAATTATCTTGTAACTGGTATTGATGTTTCTTTTGGGGTAGATTGGATGTTAAATGAAAATTTCATGTTCACATTTCAAGTTACACCTCAATTTAATTACTACATATTTTTAAATGAAAAAATAGTAGATGGTCAAAATGAATATTTACCAGCTAGTAATTATGCAGATTTTAGATTAGGTTATTTCGATCTAATCTTGTATTACAGGTTTTAAACGTGTTGCTTAAGCTTCGGAGCTGCTGCTAATATTTCTTCGTTAGCATATTCTGCAAATTGTTCAAAATTCTTAACAAATTGTTCAGCTAAATGAAATGCTTTTTTATCGTATGCAGACTTATCATCCCAAGTGTTTTTTGGACTTAATATCTCACTTGGAACATTAGGACATGTTGAAGGCATGTCTAAACCAAATACTTCATGAGTTTTATATTCAATGTTTTCAAGCTCACCATTTAGCGCAGCTGTAATCATTGCTCTTGTATGCTTAAGACTCATTCTATTTCCAACACCATATGCTCCACCAGTCCAACCAGTGTTAATGAGCCAAACATTTACATTGTTTTCTGTCATCTTCTCCCCAAGCATTTCAGCATATTTAGTTGGGTGTAAAGGTAAGAATGGAGCTCCGAAACAAGCGGAGAAAGCTGTAACTGGCTCAGTAATGCCAGCTTCAGTGCCAGCTACTTTAGCAGTATATCCAGAAATGAAATGAAACATTGCTTGCCCTTTATTTAACTTTGAAATTGGAGGTAAAACACCAAATGCATCTGCTGTTAAGAAAAATATATTTTTAGGATTAGTTCCTTTAGAACCTTCAGCTATATTATCGATGTAATTAATTGGATAGCTTACTCTTGTGTTTTCTGTTTTTGATTTATCAGAAAAGTCAACTGTAGAAGTGTTTTCAATGAAATTAATGTTTTCAAGTATAGAACCGAATTTTATAGCATCCCAAATTTGAGGTTCTTTTTCTCTTGAAAGATCAATACATTTTGCATAACATCCGCCCTCAAAATTAAATACAGAACCGTCAGCCCAACCATGCTCATCGTCTCCAATAAGTTTTCTTTGAGGATCAGCAGATAATGTAGTTTTCCCTGTTCCAGAGAGACCAAAGAAAACAGCAGTGTCACCTTTTTCACCAACATTGGCAGAGCAATGCATGGATAGTGTATTCTTTTCGTAAGGTAAAATAAAGTTTAAAACTGAAAATATTCCTTTTTTAATTTCACCAGTGTAACCAGTGCCGCCAATAATAATCATTTTCTTAGAGAAATTAATTACTGCGAAATTATGTTGTCTAGTGCCATCTTTTTCAGGGTCTGCATAAAACCCAGGTGCATTTACAATGTGCCATTCTGGATTGAAATCTTTTAATTCATTCATTTCAGGTGAAATAAACATATTGTCTGCAAAATGATTAGACCAAGGATATTCATTAATTACCCTAATGTTTAATTTATACCTGTCATCAGAACAAGCATATGAGTCTCTTACAAATACATCTTTGTTCTGAAGATAAGAAGTCATCTTATCGTAAAGTTTGTCGAAGTTTTCAGAAGAAAATTTTATGTTAATATCTCCCCACCACACAGCGTCTTCAGTGTAACTGTCACATACTATAAATCTGTCTTTGGGAGATCTCCCAGTAAATTCACCTGTATCAATAGCAACTGCCCCAGTGTCTGCTAAAACACCCATTCCTCTGATTATGGTTTCTTCTACAAGTTCTGCTGGGGTAAGGTTCCAATATGCATTGGCTAAATTTGTTAACCCTAATTTTTTTAAATTAGCGGTTTCGGGTCTTAGACCATATTCATTCATTTCTTTTGATTTGAATTTATGTGGTAAAATTAAATAATATAGATGGTTATTTAGACAACATTTGTTCTATTTATTCACAATATATTTAGTTATTAAGAAATTCTTATTAACTAATTTTAAAATTTAGATTAAATAATTCCGTACAATGAAAATGCCTCAATTATTTAGAAAAGAAATATCAATAAAACCTAATAGAATAAAATTTAATCATTCTAATGATTTTCTATTACTGGGATCATGCTTTACTCAAAACATAAGAAAACACCTTTCTTTTAATGGTTTTAGTAATTATTATCCTTTTGGAACATTGTATAACCCTATTACTATAGTTAACAATCTAAACAAAATTATTGATAATCAACGATTTAACACCAACGATATAATTGAAAGTAATGGGTTGTTTTATTCCTGGAATCATTCAGGTATTTACTCTTCAAAGAATGAAAATGATCTTATAGATGAAATTAATTTAGCAGTTTCAAAATTGAACAAGCAAATATCAGATAAAACTGTTGTGATAATAACTTTTGGAACATCGTATGTTTATGAGCATAAGACATATGGAATTGTTGGAAATTGTCATAAAATACCTAGTAGAGTGTTCTCTAAAAGACTGTTGAATTTTGACGAAATTTTATCTTCTTGGAAAAAATTAATACCTAAATTAAACTCAAAAAATATAATTTTTACTGTAAGTCCTGTTCGGCATTGGTCTGATGGAGCAGTTCAGAACAATAGAAGTAAAGCGCTATTACATTTATTGGTAAATGAGCTTGAAAGTACTTTTAATAATGTTTCTTATTTTCCTAGCTATGAAATAATGATGGATGAATTAAGAGATTATCGTTATTATAAAAAAGACATGCTCCATCCTTCAGATGAAGCTGTTGAATTTATTTGGGATAAATTTAAAAACTATTGTTTCTCTGCTAATTCAATTCAAACAATTGATTTAGTGCAGGACATTAGAAAGTCAATGGCACATGTGCCTTTTAATCCAACTTCAAAACGACACATGATTTTTTTAGAAAATCTTCTAGATAAAATTGAAGATGTGATTGATAAAACACCTAATTACAATTGGGGTTTAGAGATAGAGGAGGTTAAGAAAATGATAGCTGCTTCAAATTAAAATCTTTTAAAGAACTCAATGTTCTGTCTGCTTCTTTAGACCATTCTGGTTTTTTCCCATTTTCAGGAACTACAATTACTTTCATACCAGCATTTATGGCTGCTAACATACCAAATTTTGAATCTTCAAGAACCAAGCAATTTTCATTATTAAATCCAAGCATTTTTGCTGTTGAATTGAATACAGCAGGATGTGGTTTTCCATTTTCTTCATTTTCAGCTGAATGAATTACATCAAACACTTTATTCAATTGTAGTTTTTCAACAACAGCATTAATTATTTTAAAAGATGAAGAAGATGCAATTGCTATTGGAATATTTGATTCTTTAAGAAGATGTATTGTTTCAATTACTCCCTCTATCGGGTTCCCAAATTCGCTTACATTTTCAATTAGCTTGTTCTGAATATTTTGAACTACATCTTCAATAGATGGGTGAGACCATTTTAATTTTTCGTACCAAAACTTAACAACTGTATCAAGTCTCATGCCCATAGTTTGTATACAAATTTCTTCCGTGAAATCGTAACCCATAGATTGAAAAACCTCCATTTCTGATTTTCGCCAAAGCGGTTCAGAATCTATAATTAAGCCGTCCATGTCAAAAATGACGGCTTTTATATTGGTGCACATTATCCTAAAAAAGGATAACGATAATCTGTTGCAGGAACTAATGTTTCTTTTATGGTTCTAGGTGAAACCCATCTTATTAAGTTTAAATAAGAACCAGCTTTGTCATTTGTTCCAGAACCTCTTGCACCTCCAAATGGTTGTTGACCAACTACTGCTCCAGTAGGTTTGTCATTTATGTAGAAATTACCTGCAGCATTTTCTAATTTTTTCATTGCACTTACTATTGCATATCTATCCGTTGAATAGATTGCACCAGTTAATGCATAATCTGAAGTAGAATCAACTAAATCTAGAGTAGATTCAAATTCATTTTCGTCATAAACGTATATAGTAATTACTGGTCCAAAAATTTCTTCACACATTGTTCTGAATTTTGGATTAGATGTTTTTACTACAGTTGGTTCAATGAAATATCCTTTAGATTTATCGTAACCGCCACCAGCAACTATTTCTGCATCATTTTGTTCTTTTACAAAGTCAATATAGCTTGCAATTTTGTCAAATGAAACTTCAGAAATAACAGCATTTATAAAATTCGAAGGATCTTCTGTTGTGCCCATTTTAAATGAAGCAATGTCTTCTTTAACTCTAGAAATAATTTGATCTGCCAAGTTGCTTGGTAAATATGCTCTTGATGCTGCTGAACATTTTTGTCCTTGAAATTCGAAGGCTCCTCTTGAAATTCCTGCAGCAACCTGTAGAGGATCTGAAGATGGGTGAGCAACAATAAAATCTTTACCCCCCGTTTCACCAACTATTCTTGGGTAAGTTCTGTATTTATCTATGTTAGTTCCAATGGTTTTCCATAAGTGTTTAAATACACCTGTAGATCCTGTGAAATGAAGACCAGCAAAATCTTTATGATTAAATACAACCTCACCAGCTTCAGGACCATCAGCAACAACCATGTTAATTACACCATCTGGTACACCAGCTTCTTTAAATAATTTCATAATAACTTGAGCAGAATACATTTGGCTTTCTGCAGGTTTCCAAACTACCACATTCCCCATCATAGCAGGCGCTGCACAAAGGTTAGCCGCAATTGCAGTGAAATTAAAAGGGGTAATTGCAAATACAAAACCTTCAAGTGGTCGATATTCTAAACGGTTAAGAATGCCATCTGCAGATTCGGGTTGCTCATCATATATTTGTTGTACGTAAGCAACGTTAAATCTTAAAAAATCTATCAATTCGCAAGAAGCATCTATTTCAGCTTGGAAAACATTTTTAGATTGGCCTAGCATTGTAGCAGCATTCATTTCGTCTCTGTATGGACCGGCTAATAAATCAGCAGCTTTTAAAAAGATGGTTGCTCTGTGTTCCCAAGGCATGTTAGACCACTGTTCTCTAGCTGCTAGTGCAGAATCTATTGCTTTGCTTACATGCTCTTTTGTTCCAACACTAAAGTGTCCAAGAGTATGCTTGTGATCATGGGGAGGAGACATTTTTAACTTATTGTCAGTTTCTATTTCTTCACCTCCTATGTATAGAGGAATATGTATAGGTTTCTGATTATACATTTCCTTGTATTTGTTAAGAAGATTTTCTCTTTCTGGTGTTCCAGAAGCGTAGCTATTAACAGGCTCATTGGAAGGGTAAGGCATGGTGAAGATTCCTTTTGACATGTTCTTTTAGTTTAATTTTTCACGAATTTATAATTTAAGTTTAAATTAAGTTTATCATATACAAATTATTTTATTTAATATGATTTCATATATTTAAACAATGCGAAATATTATTTCATTTTTATTGTTTTTC
>JAQWSL010000100.1 GCA_029243225.1 Flavobacteriales bacterium | reverse complement strand
CATTTGGATTTCTTATATTATGTTTTACAACGGTTTGGCTAAACTGCGTTTTAATGCAGTTTAGGTTTTGTTAGGCATGGTTTATTTAAATTCTACTATATCTGCAGTTATAGTACAACGAGTTGTTACAACAGGGAAGAAGAAGGTCATTTTCCAATTGATTGTTTGATTTACTAAAGCTTGGTTCTCTTTTAGGTTAGCATTCACAATGCAATATTGCTTTGCCTCACCGACAAGAGCCATTTTTTTTAAGCCTCCAATTCCAAATATGTGGTTAGTTGTTGCTGTACCTTCGATACCGTAGTCTATATATTTAAAATTTGCTTGATTTAATGAAGCAGAGTTTAGCATAAGACCTTCATGAAAAGCACATGAACTCATGAATGTTATCAATGCGAAATAAAGTATGTATTGTTTCATATTTTTAAAAATTTATAAGTTGAATTAGTAGTTCATTATATTATGCCTAACGAATGAATAAACGTATTACGTTTATTCGTGTTATAGTTAAACCTTCTTTTAATCAATCTTGGTTAATTTTTCTAACCATTGTAAGAATAGTCGCTAAAGCTACAGTTTCTCCAGTTTCATCATAAACATCTACTAAGAATTTAACAATACCTTTAGCTATATCTTCATCATCTCTTTTCTCCTGATCAATTTTTTCTTTTACAGTGAATCTTACCCCAACAGTAGCTCCAGCATATACAGGCTTAGTAAACCTACATTCGTCAATACCATAATTTAATAAAACAGGACCTTTAGCAGGGTCAACAAACAGTCCGGCAGCTTTTGATAGAATAAAATAACCGTGAGCAACTCGTTCTTCAAAAATGGTCCCTTCCAAAGAAGTTTCGTCCATATGAGCATAAAAATTATCTCCACTTACATTGGCGAAGTTTACAATGTCTGCAGTAGTTACCGTATGCTTATGGGTAAAGACAGTTTGTCCAATCTCCAGTTCCTCAAAGTGTTTTCTAAAAACGTGAGGTTCAGAATCTGGTTGGTCAGCACCTACCTGAAATTGTTTGGTAATAGCTGTAATTGTTTGTGGATGACCCTGTATTGAAGTACGTTGTAAATAATGCAGAACTCCTCTTTTTCCACCCATTTCCTCACCACCACCAGCTCTTCCAGGTCCTCCATGGGTAAGTAGTGGCATAGGAGATCCATGACCTGTACTTTCCTTTGCACATCTTGAATTAAGCACTAGCATTCGTCCATTCATATGAGCAGCTTCGGTAACAAATTCTGTTGCCAACTTATCGTTAGCTGTAACAATGGAAGTTACCAAAGATCCTTTTCCCATTTCAATAAGTTTTACTGCTTCATCCATGTTTTTGTAAGGAAGTATAGTTGATACCGGTCCAAAAGCTTCTACTTCATGAACCAATGTTTTGTTAAATGGATCATCATTTCTAAACAAGATAGGAGGGAAGAAAGCACCTTTTTCTTTATTGGCACCTAATAGCTCATAATTATCCATATCCCCATAGACTACTTCTTGATTGGTCATGAGCAGCTCAACATTTTCTTTAACCCTATTTACTTGCTCTTTTGAAGCTAATGCGCCCATTCTTACTCCTTCTACTGAGGGATTACCAATTGTGGTTTTAGTTAATCTTCCAATTAGTGCTTTCTGAACATCTTCCAGCAAACTTTCAGGTACTAGTATTCTTCTTACAGCAGTACATTTTTGACCAGTTTTGACTGTTATTTCTCGTTGAACTTCTTTCACAAAAAGATCAAATTCTTCAGTTCCCGGTTTAGCATCTTCTCCTAAAACACAAGCATTTAGCGAGTCAGCTTCTAAATTAAAGGGTACGGATTCTTCAATTATATTTGGAAGAGCTTTTAAAATTTTACCAGTTTTAGCAGAACCTGTAAACGTTACAACATCCTGATTGGTGACATGATCTAAAATACCTCTTCCTAATCCAGAAACTAGCTGAAGGGAACCTTCAGGAAGAATTTTTGATTCTATAATTTCTTTTACCATTAACTCAGTTAAATAAGATGTGAATTCAGATGGTTTTACCACAGCAGGAACACCAGCCATAAGATTAACAGCAATCTTTTCTAGCATTCCCCATATAGGAAAATTAAAAGCATTAATGTGAACAGCTACTCCTTTTTTAGGTACCATAATATGGTGTCCTATAAAGGACCCTTCTTTAGAAAGCGGAGCTGCAGAGCCATCAACATAATAAGGCAAATCGGGAAATTGTCTTCTTAATGATGCGTTAGCAAATAAATTCCCAATACCACCTTCAATATCTATCCAGGAATCTATTTTAGTAGCTCCTGTTGCAGCACTTAGTCCATAGAATTTCTTTTTAATAGAAGTAAGGTGAAGGGCAAGTGCTTTTAGCATTCTCCCTCTTTCCTGAAAAGTCATTTTTCGAAGTGCTGGACCACCAACTTTTCTTCCATAATCTAAAATGGCATGATAGTCTAGACCTTTACTCGAACAAGTACTTATTTGCTCTCCTGTTATAGAATGGTGATGAGTGAGCTCAATACCATCAGCGGCATCCCAATTTCCTAATACGTAGTTTTTCGTTTTCATAAAAATAGTAAGTCTTTTTTTTTCTAAGATAAATAAAATGTAGACCTTAAAATATAAACATTAATAGTCTGCAGTTGTAGCTAATAATTCAACCATAGGAATTAATGCTTTAATAAAATGTTGATTTTTTTCTCCTAAGCTAACAGAGCCTTCTATAAACAATGAATTTTGGACTCTTTTGGAATAATTTAATTCTAAAAAATGTGGTTTTATTTTTTTTATAGAGCTGATCATAAAAGTTTGATATATGTTTTTAGAAGCATATTCATTTAATCCTTTTTCAAAATCAAATTTTAAGCCCAGAGTGTGAAATTCCAAAGAACATTCATTTGGGTTAATTTTTTTTGTAGATAAAATAATTTGATTTTTTACTTCAAAAATGTAGAATTTTTTATTTAAAAATGTTGAAAGACTAAACTCGTAATGCTCGTTATTTTTTTTAAATAATGAATCACTTTTAATTTTTTGCATTAAGATTTCGATACTGTCAATTTCTATTCCAATTGCCAATTCTGGAAAGCTGTAATTTTTGTTAATAATAGAAGAATCTTTATGTATCAGATCTTTTTTGTTGAAACCAATTACTGAAGACCAAAACTTTCCTGTTATGTGATTTTTTATAATTTCTAATTCTCTAGGAAATGAGGTTTGTAGAGTAGAATTCTCTTTGTTTAAAGAGAATGAGAGTCTTCCAATTTCATTTTTGCTTAATTCCATTGGACTTGTAGTGTAATTGGTGAAGGTTGAAGAATCTTTTAAAGTAAACTTTGTTTTGAAATTTAATCCAGATGAAGTGATGTTTATTTTACTTGTTTGACCGGTAAAATATTGACTTATAAAAGAGTTTTCTTTAGCTATATTGCTGCTTATTAAAATTTGATTGTCATTGTCATCGTATTTAATTTTTTGGTTTGGGAGTATGTTTTTTAAAACGTACTTAGATAAAGTGTCAATGTTAATTTTAGCAGTTGATGAATAAAATATTATACCTGCATTACCTAATTTTAAACTGGCCAAATTTTCATCCTTTCTAAGTGTTATTGTTGTTTTCTTTTTGTTAAATGAAACTGTCGTATTTTTTTTGGAATTAAAATGAGCATCAAAAGCTTTATGATCTGAAATAGAAACAATCATTCCAAGTATTGAAGTTCTGTTAAGATTGTCTTGAAAAATTGCTATTTTATTTATTGGATTAATGCCGTAATTTCCACTCTCAATTAAATTCTTTTTAGTGCTAAATTCTAGTAAGAATTTCGGGTTTTTTATAATAAAATTTTTAAGCTCAGTTACTAATTTTACTGAGTTAATCACCATTACATTTTTTGCAGAAGCTGGTATGAATTTTAAATGCTCATTGTCCAGTGCTTTAGATGAAAAAAAATAACCAATAAAAAATAGTATTAAGATAATTATTGAAATTGCGGTTTTTACTATTTTCTTTTTCAAAATTATCTGTTTTTAAGAATTTGATCAGCAGCTAAAAAAGGGTTTATTTTTCCAGATTTAACATCTTTTTCACAGGATTTAATGGACTCTTTTATGTTTGGAATTTCATAAAATTCAATTTTTAATTGCTCTTCAATTCGTTGGTTCATCCAGAAAATATTTTGATTACTTCTGTTTTCATCCAACCATCCATTAGTAACTATTAGTTCTCGATGTTCTTTGATGGTGTTCCATATGTTTGAGATTCCTTTATTTAGGTAAGAAGAACAAACATGAACAGTAGGAATCCATCCGTTAGAGTTAGGGGGGAACAAATGAAGTGCATTCTTATAAGTGATTTTTGCTTTTTTTGCTTGAAGTTCATTTCCTGAGTCTGCTTTTGTAATGGCAATACAATCTGCAAGTTCCATAATCCCTCTCTTTATTCCTTGAAGCTCATCTCCAGCTCCTGCTAGCATCAAAAGTAGAAAAAAGTCAACCATTTTATTAATGTTTGTTTCTGACTGACCTACACCTACGGTTTCAATTATTATTACATCAAATCCAGCTGCTTCACAAATTAAAATAGCTTCTTTGGTATTTCTTCCAACACCACCTAAGGTTCCTTTAGTAGGAGTTGGTCTTATAAAAACATTTTTTTGTTTAGATAATTCATTCATTCTTGTTTTATCTCCAAGAATACTGCCACCACTTTTTTCTGAACTGGGATCTATTGTAAGTATGGCTACTTTAAGTCCTTTCTTAGATAATAATAATCCAAATTCTTCAATAAATGAACTTTTACCAACACCAGGGACTCCAGTTATTCCTATTCTTATAGTCGGTTTTTTTGGATTTTTAAGTTTTGAAATGAGTTGGTTTGCAAGTTTTCGATGAGATGGATGATTACTCTCAGAAAGTGTAATAGCTTGGCTAATAACTGTTTTGTCACCTACATTTATTCCAGAAATAAATTCTTTTTCACTTAAGAATTGCTTAGGATTATACTGATATTTATCATTGATTCCATTGGTCATTACAACAAAGTTATAAATTTGTTGAAGTTACCTATGAACATTAATTGGCATATTAAACATTTTAACGAACTTTCTGCAAAAGAATTTCATGATATATTACAGCTTAGACTAGAGGTATTTGTTGTTGAACAGAATTGTGTATATCAAGATTTAGACGGAAAAGATATTATTTCTTTTCACCTAATAGGGAATGATTTAAACGGCAAGATTATTGCCACTGCAAGGGTTATTCCAATAAATGAGTTAAAAGTGGAGATTGGTAGAGTTGTTGTTAATTCTTCTTTTAGAAAAGATGGAATTGGTAAAAAATTAATGGAGGAAACTATTCAACAAATTGAATGTCTTTTTGGAGCTGTTCAGATTAAAATTTCTGCACAGAAATATTTACTTAACTTTTATTTAACGTTAGGTTTTATTGCTACTGAAAATGAATACTTAGAGGACGGAATTCCTCACATAGAAATGAATTTAAAATTAAAAACATGATAAGAAATATTTTATTTATAAGCTTTATTTTACTAAATATTTTTGTGAGTTCTCAATCAAATAATAAACTAAGGACCTTAGAATTTGAATACATGGATTTATCTAATTCTCCTGCAGCTGATTTTTATCAATTTGCTACTGGAACTTGGATGAAAAATAATCCAGTCCCTGAAGAAGAAAGTCGGTGGAGTAGTTTTAATCAACTTTCAGAAGAAAACAATGTCGTTTTAAACAAAATTTTAGAATCTGCAGCCAATGAAAATGCTAAAAATGAAGGAGCTAATCAATTAATAGGTGATTTTTATCAATCTTTTATGGATACTTCTCGAAGGAATGAGTTAGGGATTCAACCAGCTACTAACTACTATGAGCTTATAGATGGTGCTCTTAACAAGAAAGAGCTTCAAAATATAGTTGTCAGCTTACAAAACTTAGGTATTTCCAATGCTTTTGGTCTTTATGTTTCACAGGATAAAAAAAATAATTCTATATATAGAGTTCATTTATATCAAGGTGGGCTAGGCTTGCCAAATAGAGATTATTACTTTAAAGAAGATGATAGGTCAATTAAAATTAGAGATAGCTACAAAAATTACATGAAAGAAATGTTTAGAGTTGGTGAAATAGCTGATTCTAAAACTTTAGCTAATGTGTATCAAATAGAAGAAAGATTGGCCAAAGCAAGTAAGTCACCAGTTGAACTTAGAGAGGTTGAAAAGCAATATAATCCAATGACTATTGCTGAATTAAACGCTTTGTGTCCTGCAATTAACTGGGATGATTTTCTTTCTGGAAGAGGAATAGAGAATGAAGACACAGTGATTGTTGGACAACCTGAGTTCTTCCAAAATTTAAATGTAATGTTCAATGAGATTCCAGTTGAAGATTGGAAAATTTATTTTAAATGGAATCTTTTTAGGTCAACTTCTAGTGCCCTAACAATGGAATGTAAAAGATTAAATTTTGGATTTTACAATACGACTCTTAGAGGAACTAAGAAAATGAAGCCACTTTGGAAACAAGGGATTAGTGCTGTTACCTCTTCAGCAATTGGTGAGGCTTTAGGTCAGGCATTTGTAGAAAATAATTTCAGTCAAACAGCAAAAGACATGGTGAATGTAATGGTTGATAACATTACAATTGTCTTTGATGAACGTATAAATGATTTAGATTGGATGTCTAAGGAAACAAAAATAAAAGCGAAAGAAAAATTAGCTTCTTTTTCAAGAAAACTTGGTTTTCCTGATGAGTGGGAAGATTTCAGCTCAGTTTTAATTTCAAAAGACAGTTATTATGACAATAAAATGAATTGCAGAAAATTTGAGGTTGCTAAAAACATAAATAAGTTGGGTGAACCCATAGATAGAAAAAAATGGTCTATGTTTCCTCAAATTGTAAATGCTTATTATAATCCACTATTAAACGAAATAGTTTTTCCTGCAGGAATTATGCAACAGCCATTTTTTAGTGAACAATATGAAGATGCTGTTAATTATGCAAGAATGGGTGCAGTTATTGGTCATGAGCTTACACATGGTTTTGATGATAATGGAGCTAAATTTAGTGCTGATGGTAGAATGGTAAACTGGTGGACAGAAGAAGACAAAAATAAATTTGATGCCAAAACACAAAAATTAGTAGATCAATATAATTCCTTTGAAGCTTTAGAAAACGTTTTTGTGAATGGTAAACTAACATTAGGGGAGAACATTGCAGATTTAGGTGGTCTTACCATAGCTTACTATGCATTTATGAAATCATTGGAGGGAAAAGAAAAGTCGGTGATTAAAGGATATACACCAGAGCAACGGTTTTTTATAGCATTTGCTCATGTATGGAAAAATACAATAAGGGATAATGCTCTAGAAGCAAGAATTAAAAGTGATCCGCATTCTCCAGGGAAATACCGTGTTAATGGAACACTTTCAAATATGCCAGAATTTTTTGATGCATTCAACGTTAAAGAAGGTGATAAAATGCGTCAAAAACCGAACAAAATTGCTAGAATTTGGTAAACAATATTAACAATCGTATTAAAAATTAATAATTTCAATTGATGAGAATTTTAATAATAATTCTATTAACGCTTCCTTTCAATATGTTTGCACAGACTAGAAGCCTGGACAACTTCACTGATGCGAATGGATTAAAACAAGGCATTTGGAAAGTTAAACATGAAAACTCTCAAGCCATAAGGTATACAGGTTCTTTTAAAGATAATAAGCCTTCAGGATTATTTAAATATTACTATCCAACCGGTATCTTATCTGCCATAATGAAATTTTCTGAAAACAAAGCCTATGTTACCATGTACCATGAAAATGGAAATATTATGTCTGTTGGCAAGTATTTAAATCAGCAAAAAGATAGTGTTTGGTATGTGTTTAGTGAAAGAAATGAATTGTTAAATTCTGAAGATTATGTAGAGGGTAAAATACATGGTAAGCAGTTTTTATATTATCCAGTAGAGGTTAATAAGGAGCAGATTAAAATTATGGAAATGTATAATTATAATGAAGGTTTAAAACACGGTTCTTGGGAGCATTACTATGAAAGTGGACACCTTAAAGCTAAGGGTAAATGTAAAAAGGGATACAAACAAGGAGAGGTGTTCTATTACTTTTCTAACGGACAAACAGATATAAGAGGCTTTTATAAAGCCGGTGAAAAAAACGGATTGTGGACTTATTACAATGAAGATGGTTCAGTCAAAAAAGAAGCTCATTTTAGAAATGATAATGTATTAGAAGGGAAAGAATTAGAGTTGTATCTTCAACAAAGAAAAGAGAGTAAAATTAAATCCAAAATTGAATAAATTAGTTGTTATATTATTTATTTGTTTTGCCAGCTCAAGTTGTCTTAAGCCAACTAACGAGCTACCAGATTTTTATTACAATTATTATCCGATAACCTTAGATACATGGGTGGAATATGATGTGATTGATATTGTTCACACATCCTTAGGAAGTGACACATTGAATTATTTTTTAAAAGAAAGAAAAACAAATACTTTTTATGACAATGAAGGAGAATTGGCTCAAAGAGTTGAACGTTTATGGAAGTTTAATATAAATGACGATTACGTTATTAAAGACATTTGGCAAGAAAAAGTAACTTCAACTACTGCAGAAAAAGTAGAAGAAAACATTAGATTTACTAAGCTAGTTTTCCCCATTAAATACGGAGAGTATTGGAACGGTAATGCATATAATGATCAGCTTTTTTGTGAGTATACTTATGATAGTATTCATGAACCCTATGAGCTTAGCTCATTATTTTTTGACAGTACGGTTACTGTACTCCAGAAAGATTTATATACTGCCGTAGATTATCAAAATGCTTATGAAGTTTACGCTAAAAATGTTGGTTTGATTTATAAGAAAGACATTAACCTTAGCATTAACCTTTATAATATTTTAAGCATAAATGAAGGTAGAGAGTTGGAAATGACAGTTATAAATTATAGTCTATGATTAGATGCTCAATTTTGTTTCTATTACTATGTACTGCTACAATTTTTTCTCAAGATACAATTCCAAGATATTGGATAGGATTCACTAATAAAATTAATACTAATTATACACTGAATAACCCTTTGGATTATTTGTCTGAAAGAGCAATTTTAAGAAGAGAAAAACAAGCTATTCTATTAGATTCTTCAGATCTTCCTGTTTCTCAATTATATGTTCAAGCTGTTTTAGCTGCTGGTAACTTTGAACTTTGGGCAACATCAAAATGGATGAATGGAATAATTGTTAAGACCCAAGATACATTGGCTTTGGATAGCATTGTGAATTTTACTTTTGTAGAATCTTTAGACAGGTTGAAAGCTAATTTGAAGTCATCAGTTGATAATAAATTTGATCAAGAGTTTTCAAGTAAATCAACTATACTCTCAATTGAAAACACACCCTATTTTCCGTTTGGATTAACTTATATGCAGCATCATTTACACGGTTCAGATGTTGTTCAAAATCTTGGTTTCAATGGGCAAGGAAAACACATTGCAATTTTAGATGCAGGATTTAAAAAAGTTGATCAAACGCCTGCTTTAGAACATCTTTTTAATGAAAATAGAATTTTATCAACTTATGATTTTGTTAGAAAAGAAAGTAGTGTGTATGAAGATCACTACCATGGTGAGGCAGTTTTGTCAATTATTGCTGGTTATGATCCTGAATATTATATAGGATCTGCTACAAAAGCTAGTTTTCATTTACTTATTTCTGAAGATGTTTTTTCTGAGACAATTACAGAGGAATATTATTGGGTAGTCGCTGCTGAATATGCAGATTCTGCAGGTGTTGACATTATTAACACATCTTTAGGTTATACAACATTTGATGATTCTACAACTAATCATTCTTATTCTGATATGAATGGACACACAACGATTGCTGCAAGAGGTCTGAATATTGCTGCTAGCAAAGGCGTTCTTTGTGTTACTTCTGCGGGTAATTCAGGTGCTAATTCTTGGAAATATATTTCAACTCCTGCAGATGCAGATTTGGGATTAACTGTTGGTGCTGTTGATTCAAATGGATTAAGAGCACCTTTTAGTAGTCAGGGACCTTCTTTTGATGGAGATATTAAGCCCAATGTAATGTCTGTTGGATGGAACACCTATTATATTCCACCAGGATCTAGCTTTGCAGATCAAGGTAATGGAACTTCTTTTAGTGCTCCAATGATGACAGGTATGGTGGCTGCTTTATGGGAAGCAATGCCAGAATTGTCAAATTTTGAATTAATTCATTTACTAGAAGAATATTCTCATTTATATGGGCAACCAGATTCTTTAATGGGTTATGGGATTCCTAATATTCATCAATTGCTTTTAGATAATTCAAATTATGAGGAATTATTTAGTACAACAAAAATTTTAAATGTATACCCTAATCCTTTTACTGAAGAATTAATTGTATTGTACAAATCTGATTCCGACAAGGAAATACAAATTAAAATGCATTCTATTTCTGGGAAAATTTTTCATAACAGGGGTCTTAATGTTAAAAAGGGTATAAATAAACTCAGAATTTTTCAGGCCAATGAATTAGCCTTAGGCATTTATTTGATAACTGTAGATAACGAAGTTATTAAAGCTATAAAATCAAAATAATTATTTAATCTTAGTTTTAAAAGCTTGCTCGTTTTCTAGATATCCAATCAATTCATCTCCAATATTAACTTTTCCAACACCCGCAGGAGTTCCAGTGAAAATAAGGTCACCAATTTTAATGGTCATAAATTTTGAAATATGTGCTATTATTTGATCAAAATTAAATAACATATTTGACGAATTTCCTTCTTGAACAATTGATCCGTTCTTTTTCAATGAGAAATTTATATTATTGGTATCTAAATTTTGTTTGTCAATAAAATTTGCTGAAACAACAGCAGACTGATCAAATGCTTTAGCAATTTCCCAAGGATGACCTTTTTCTTTGCATTGATCTTGAATATCTCTTGCAGTAAAATCTATACCTAATCCAATTTCATTATAGTAGGTGTTTGCAAAATTTTCTTTTATGTTTTTCCCCAATTTACTAACCTTAATAATTAATTCTACTTCGTAATGAATGTTTTTGGTGAAGTTAGGAATGTAAAAAGGATTTCTTTTAGGAAGTATTGCAGAGTCTGGTTTTAAGAAGAATAATGGTTCTGATGGAACTGGGTTATTTAATTCTTTTGCATGATCGATATAATTCCTTCCAATACAAATTATTTTCATACTTTTTGTGTTTTAAATTCATTCCAAATTTTCTTGAAGCACAACTTAGTATTTGTGGTGAAGTCGCCAGATTGTATCCAAGAGTAATAGCTAGGTTCACTTTTGAAAACATCGATAACTTTTTTCCCTTTGTGCTTTCCAAAATTTATTAAATAGTTGTTGTCTTTGTCAATAGCAATTCTTTTAGCGAAATCGAGTGTCTTTAAACCCTGAATTGAAAAATCGTGTAGAAAATCAATGTTATTTTCAAGACTTTCATACTTTTCTAATTGAGCCATAAAAACAGCTAAAGTTGCAGCTGTATCAGCCAGTGCACTATGAGCATTTGTTAAATCTTTATTACAATAAAATTGGTATGCAGCTACTAATGTACGTTGTTCCATTTTGTGGAAAATATTCTGAACATCTATTAATTTTCGTTCTTCAATTTTTATGTCAATGTTGCAACGGTAAAATTCTTCTACTAGAAGAGGTATGTCAAATTTATTTGAATTAAAGCCACCAAGATCACAACCTTTAATGAAGTCTTCTATTTCACTTGAAACAGCTTTAAAGTTTGGTGAATTAATCACATCAAAATCATATATTCCATGAATCTCAGAGGTCTCTATTGGAATAGGTATTTCAGGATTTATTCTTTTGTTATACTCTTCTTTAGAAGAGTCAGGGTTTATTTTGATAATAGCTATTTCAACAATTTTGTCTTTTGAGACATTGACTCCAGTTGTTTCTAAATCTAGGAACGCTAAAGGTTTTTCAAGTTTGAGGTTCATTCTAATTTTTTTAAAAGGTAGTTTATCCTAATGGTTTCTTTATCATAAGCAAATGTAGAAACATTAAACTTTCTGAAGATTTCTTCATATCCATTTGCTGTAATTTTAATTTTATAATTTCCTGGCTGAAGTATAACTGTATGAATTCTACTGTTTTTATTTGATTTATATTTCCCCAGAATTTTATTGTCTAA
Organism: Flavobacteriales bacterium; assembly: GCA_029243225.1. GTDB lineage: Bacteria > Bacteroidota > Bacteroidia > Flavobacteriales_D > Parvicellaceae. The sequence goes on along the minus strand of JAQWSL010000100.1, from coordinate 76,867 downwards.
ATTTAGTATTTCTATAACAGCTGAATCAAGTTTAATTAAAGATGAATCTTCCTTTACAGATATCAAATAAAGTACGGGTTTAATTTCTACGGTTTCAAAATTTAATCGGTAAATGTCGTAACCTCCTAAACCTCCTTTTCTAACCGATGAAATATATGCATGTTTATTTTCTCTTCCAAAACAAATGGTTTTTTCATTATAAGCTGAATTTATGGGGAAGCCCAGGTTTTGTGGTTCAGACCATGATTTGTTTATTGGGTTCCATTTGGTTTTAAAAAGATCAAACCCCCCCATCCCAGGAAGTCCGTTTGAACTGAAATATAGTGTGCTATCAAAAGAATTGTAATAGGGAAACTCTTCGTCTAAATCTGTGTTTATTTCTTTTATATTTTCAGGAAGACTCCAATTTCCATTAGGAAGTTTTTTCATGATATAAATGTCATTTTTTCCGCTTCCTTCGTTTCTATTGCTTGAAAAATAGATGACGTCTTCATTTTGATTAAATGTTCCAGAGCTTTCGAAACTTTTGAGTTCATTTAACCCCTCTTTTAAAATTTGTTTTTTTTTATAAGTGCTTCCTCTTTTTTTAGATTTAAATAAATCTGTTGCTTTTTTTAAATCGCCAGTATTATATGAAACATATATATAACTTCCATCATCTTTTATGCCTGTAGTTTCTTCATTTAGATTTGAATTTAGTGATTTGCAGTTTTTAGACTTTGTGAAATTAAAGCCACTAAAATTATTTGTATAAACATCAAGCATAAAGGAACCATTTGTTCCAATTACTCCTTTATTCCCATTCCTATTTGATGTGAACACTAATCTTTGCTCTTTTTTATCTATGTATGGATTTGTTTCTGATGAGCTAGTATTTACTTTGTTTCCTAAGTTTTCTACAGTTACATTAACTGAATTAGTAATGGCGTTTTGTGAGAAATTAATTTGATTGTATAAAGCTGGTATTTCGGACCTATACTTTCCGGGTTTTAGTTTGTATTTTTCAAGAATTTCAAGTGCTTTTTCAAAATTTTGATCGTAGATATATGCTTTAGTTAAATAGTATAATATTTCTTTATCATATTTTGGAAATGAAATACATTGTTTAAAATATTTTATTGATTTAGTTTTATCTAGATCAGAATAAAAGTAGCACAACCCTATGTTTTTAATTGCAATTTTATCTTCTGGATTATCTATTAAGTATAGTCTATAGTTAATAAGCGCACTAGCGTAATTTTTTAATTTAAAATTGTTTTTAGCTTCGCTTAATGTTTGTCCATTAGCAAATCCAATGAATAGAGTGTTTAAAAATAATATGATACACAACTTTTTCAAATTTAGCATTTGAAGAGTTAAAGCCTCTGTAAATGTGTCTCTTAAAAGGCTGTTATTTTAATATACTGATATTTAGCATATTTTTCTTTATTAAGGTAGTCTCCTTTGTATTTGGGCCCTTGCACTAATGAATTTTCAGAAACAATTTTAAATTTACTGATGTCTACTCCAAGTTTTACTAAACGGTCACTCAACAACTGTTTGGCATTTATTGTACGTTGATTAGCTAGGTTTTTATTACTCTTGTATGTTTTAGTTGGGACAGATGATGCACTTCCTTCTAATTCTATTTGAACATTACCATTTCTAGTAATAATTTCATTAATCCCATCAACGAAAGCATTAAAATTTTCTTGCTCATTTGAAATTCCTTTTTCATTATAGCCATAAAATATTTGAAAATTAACTGGGGCTATAGTTGTTTGAGTGTCACTTTCAGTATTTGTGTCACTTTCAGTATTTGTTGTAGTATTGTTTTGATCGATACTAGCTGTTGAATCTTCTTCAGAAAGTGGAATACCTCCTATTGTAATAACTTTATTAATTTCTTGGTAATTAGCTTCACAAGGAAGTTTAAATTCTGTACTGTAAAATATTTCTTCATTTTGAGTGTATTCTACTAAATATTCATGACAAGGAATAAGACTAAAAACATAGGACCCATTTCTTCTGTTAGGAGTATATTGTAACAAATTATCAGCTCCATCAGTCAAATCATAAACCCATATTACAATTCCAGCAGGAATTTGTTCCAGATTTCCTGGATCAATATATCCTTTTAATATAGCTAATGGCTCTGACTCTTTATCTTCAAGCAAAACTTTATAAATATCTTTTTCTCCATATCCTCCTTCATGAGAAGACGCATAGTATCCATTTTTACCATCTGCATTAGTTGTGAAATATAGATCATCTTCAACTGTATTTAAGGGATAACCCATATTTACAGGAAGTGTCCATTTTCCTTCTTCATTTAGTTCACTATGGAAAATATCAAAACCTCCCATGCTTTCTTCACCATTTGAACTGAAATAAAATGTTTTACCATTGGGATGAAGAAACGGAGAGTCTTCATCAAATGGAGTATTTATTGGAGGGCCGATGTTATATGCTTGAGACCATTCACCGTTCGGTAATTTAACAAGCCTATAGATATCTCTCCCTCCATAACCACCATCTCTATCACTAACGAAATACATGGTGTTTCCATCAATTGATGTGGTTACATGTGTTTCCCAAGCATCTGAATTAATGGCATCTAATTTTCTTGGGGAACCGTAATTTATATCATCTCTTTCAGATATATATAAGTCTCCATTTCCTTGGTTATCATCTTTATAGAAGTATAAGAATTGTCCATCAGCAGAAACACTTACAGAAGCTTGATTACTTGTAGGTCTATTAAAATCTGCCAATTCTGGCGTGTCCCATTTGTTGGTTTTGAAGTTTTTATATGAAACATATACATCTTCAAAATGTTTTCCATCTTGAGGGCTGTATATGCCTTCATTTGAAACCTGATTAGTATCTGTTCTTAACCTTCTAGAAGTAAAAAATATCGCACTTTCATCTGCAGTAATAACAGGACTAAAGTCAGAATAAGAGCTATTTATTTCACCTCCTATGTTTTCTAGTCTGTAATTTTTAGGCTTTAAAAGTTGTTTGGTGGCAATTTCACATTGTTTAATGTCATGAAAAACCATTTCTTTTAAAAAATGTTTTTTACTTGAAAGTTCAATAAATTTATTAAAGTATTTTAAAGCTGAATCAGGTTCATAATTTAAATGAAATGACTTTCCTAAGTAATATAAAACTTCAACAGGGGAACCTTTAACGGAATGGTCTAATGGACTATACCTTTCAATTATGTTACTTTTAGCAAAATTTAAATATTCAAAGGCTTCTTTTTTATTGTTAGCAGACTTAAGTAAGCAATAACCAGTTTTGTAATTTACATTTGAGTTCTCAGGTTCTTCTTTTACTAATTCTAACCAAATTTCTTTAGCAAACTCAAAAAGATTATCTTCCATTAGTGAGTTTGCAGCTTCAAATTTTTCTCTAAAAGATGCTTTGTCACTTTCTTGTTCTTGAGAATAAAAGAATGATGACCATGTACAAAGGCTAAGAATAAAAAGAAATCGAATGTTCATATTAGGTAATTAATTTTAAATTAAAACATTTTAAATTTAAATTTCAAGATTCAAATCAAAACTTTCTAAATAATCAGCAACTTTTTTCACAAAGCTTCCACCCATAGCTCCATCAATGTTTCTATGGTCATAAGAGTGAGATAAAAACATCATGTGTCTTATTCCAATGGTGTCACCTAAAGGAGTTTCTATAACAGCTGGTTTTTTTCTTATAGCTCCTACTGCTAAAATTGCACTTTGTGGTTGATTAATTATTGGAGTTCCCATTACATTTCCAAATGTTCCAACATTAGTTACTGTGTAAGTTCCACCTTGAATTTCATCAGGTGTTAATTTATTTAACCTAGCTCTATTTGCTAAATCATTTACTTTTTTCGCAAGACCAACTAGATTATATTGATCAGCATTGTGAATAACAGGAACAATTAAGTTTCCAGAAGGAAGGGCAGTTGCCATTCCAAGGTTTAAATCTTTTTTAATGATTATTTGATCGCCATTAATCATGGAATTAACGTTAGGCATATCCTTTAATGCTTTTATAATTGCTTCCATGAAAATTGGTGTAAAAGTTAGTTTTTCACCTTCTCTTTTTAAAAATTCATTTTTCATTTTATTTCGCCACATAACTATATTTGTTACATCGGCTTCCACAAATGAGGTGACGTGTGGTGCAACATGCTTAGACATTACCATGTGATCAGCAATGAGCTTTCTCATTCTGTCCATCTGAATAATTTCATCATTACTACCTATGGGTACATTTGGGGTGTTGTGAATAGGAACAATAGCTTTTTGTATGTTAGCGTTTGGATGTTGTGTAACAACGTTTTTTGAAGGATTAGCTTTTGATTTAATAAATAAAAGCATGTCTTTTTTAGTGACTCTACCTCCAGAACCAGATCCTTGTATTTGTTCTAATTCTTCATGTTTTATTCCTTCTTTAGATGCAATACTCTTCACTAAAGGTGAGTAAAATCTAGAACTTTCAATAGCAACAGATTCATTGCTAGATTTACCATTAGATAAAGGTTCTAAAATTTGTTCAGCAATGATTGGCTCTATTTCTTCTATTTCTATAGAGGAAATGGGTGCGTTAACATCTTCGCTAGAGCTTACTTCTCCTCCTATGATTGCAAAAGCTGCTCCCACTTGTACCACATCACCCTCGTTAAATAGAATTTTTGATAATACTCCTGCAGAAGGAGATGGAACTTCTGAGTCAACTTTATCAGTAGCAATTTCTACTAGAGGTTCATCTTCTTCAATGGTTTCTCCTACAGATTTTAGCCACTTAGTTATAGTAGCTTCAGCAACACTTTCTCCCATTTTGGGTAATAACACTTCAATTTCTGCCATTTTACTAGTATGATATAGTTCTATTTATTGGTGCACAAAAATAGTTTTTTTAGATGATATATTAAGTTATTTAAACGAGAAAGTCTTAAAGAATTGTTTTATTGAAAAACAGGTTAACCTAAGAATTTTAAATTTCTAATTAAAATTCTTAAATCAGCAATTATGCTATAATCTTTTGCATATACAACATTTAATTTTGTAGCTATATCATCATTTATTGGGCTTATTCCATCTGAAACAGAGAGTATGTTATTTTTGAGTTTAGGTAGTTTAACTGAAGTGGTGTTTTTATAATATCCAACCCAAGTTGATAGGCCAATAAGAACACTTAGAATGTTTTTTAAGGCAATTAAAGGGTGTTTTATGAAAAGAAATAATAATGGATAAATGGATATTAATAAAATTGCTGAGCTTAAATCAAAGAGTCTTTTAGCTCTTATGTTTTTAATATTATTAATGGTGTTCATGTCTACCATGTATAAATCCCCACTACTGTGAATGGAGTTGCTCCCAATTAAGAAAAGAGTGTTTGGCTGAGAAATTTTAAAGTCAACTTTATGTAATGTTGAAAAAGTTGACATTATTTCAATAGTAGATTGAGCAGAAATATCTTTGGCACAAAAGACTACTTCATGAATTTTCTTTATTCTAACTAAGTCATTTAATTGATTTAGCTGAATATTAAAGGATGTTTCATCTTTACCAACTATTATTGATGGATTGACAAAATAAAGTTCTTCTATTTGTGCTATTTGTTCTAATAGGTTTTTTATCCTTATGCCCTCATCTTTACTACCAACAATTGCAAAAGATTTTTTTTCTTTAATAGTAGTCTTGATTCTTCCCCAACCCATTAAATGAAAAGCTATTCTGTTTAAAAATGATACTCCAATAAAACCAATACTTGAGAGTAATATTATAGATCTTGAGAATTGAATTTCTTTGGGAAGTAAAGCATATGCAGATAGTATAATAATTGTTCCAATAGTTGCTGCCTTTAAGATTGAAAACAACTTGTATGGTTTATCATTGGCTCCTAAAATCACATTGGATACTACCCAGATAAACGTATAGGCTATTAAAGCTATTGAAAGAATTTTTAATGGAAATGTAATTCCTGTATAAATTTGATAATATTTTGCAATGAAATAAATAGAAATTGCAGTGCCAAAAGTGTCAAAAAGAGTAAGAGAGAGTTTTTTTAAAAATTGATTTGAAATGGCTATAAATGCTCTTATGTAAATGGCAATATTAATGAAGAATGAAAAAAGCTTTGCATTTTTTTTAGAAAAATGTTTTTTAGCAAAAATGATCATAGCATTGTAAAAAACAAACACATAATTTATTGAAGTTTTTTTTGTGCTTTCACCTTTATAGTGAATAATACTGGTTTCGGAAAAATAGTAATTTTTATAGCCCCCCAGAATCAGCCTATAAGAAAGATCTATGTCTTCTCCATACATGAAAAAAGATTCATCTAATAGGCCTATTTTATCGAGAGCCTTTTTTCTTAATAGCATAAATGCACCAGATAATATTTCTATTGAGTGATTTTTATTTTTAGCAAGAAACCCAAGATGATAGCGCCCCATTACCTTTGATTTAGGAAACAAACTAGATAGCCCAAAAATTTTAAAAAAAGCTACAGAAGGGGTTGGAAGCCCTCTCTTAGATTCAGGTAAAAACTTTCCTTTTCCATCTATCATTTTAACTCCTAAACCACCAGAATCAGCTTTATTATCCATGAATTGAATACACTTTAAAAAAGTATCCTCTTCAACTACTGTGTCTGGATTTAATAGAAGAACATACTCACCTTGAGCCAATTTTATTGCTTGGTTATTTGCCGAAGAAAAACCTACATTTTCTTTATTTGCAATTAGCTTTACATCTTTAAATTTATTCTTAATCATTGAAACAGATCCATCTACAGAATTGTTGTCAACAACGAAAACTTCAGCATCTAATTGATCAATAGCTTTTCGAACAGAAATTAAGCATTGTTCTAAAAAATGCTCTACATTATAATTAACTATGACTATAGATAATTTCAAATTATTTATGAGCTAAAATTAATTTCATAAGGTGAACGATTCATAATTGATTTTCCTAAAGTAATTTCATCTATGTATTCAAGTTGATTACCAATGCCAATCCCTCTAGAAATTAAACTCATTTTTATTTCTTTATCCAAAATCTTTCTATAAATAAAAAAATTAGTTGTGTCACCTTCCATGGTGGCAGGTAATCCAAAAATGAGCTCGTTAATACTGTTTTTTTCAATTCGGGTTAAGAGACTTGAGATGTTTAAATCTTCTGGTCCAATTCCTTCCATTGGAGAAATAACACCACCTAAAACATGATATTTCCCAAAAAATTGTCCAGTAGATTCAATTGCGATTACATCTCTGATGTCTTGCACAATACAAATAATGGAGTTATCTCTTTTAGGATGACTGCAAATGTCGCAAATTTCTTTGTCCGAAACATTGAAACATGTATTACAGAATTGAATGTTTTCTTTAAGTTTAACGAAAGAATTTGAGAACTGTTCAACTTCGTGTTGATCTTTGTTAAGAAGGTGTAAGACTAATCTAAGAGCAGTTCTTTTTCCAACTCCTGGTAATGAGGACATTTGAGTTACAGCTTGGTTTAATAGGTTAGACTTATATTCCATAATGCAAATTTAACTAAGCAATTGAAGACTTTAATTGATTTTTAAAATGTTTTTCAACCATTTCAATTAATAAATCAATTTCTTTTAAATGGGTTCTAAAAGATAATATTGCTACTCTTAGCCAAACCTGCTTGTTAATTTTAGTTGAGGATATGAAAATTCTTCCATCTTTATGCATCCGCTCAAGTATTTGTTGATTTAAGCTTGATGTATCATTATTGTCACTTATAAACCTGAAAGTGAACACCGTTAGTTCAGGTTTAGGACCAACTTCAATGAATTTAAGTTTCTCAAATTCATTATATATATACTGCGTAAGCAATAATTTTTCTCTTAAAGCATCTTTGAAAACTTTAGTTCCATGAAAAAGTAACGGTAGCCAAATTCTAAGACCTCTAAAGTTTCTAGAAAGTTCTGGTGATAAATCTGCGGGTGATAAATGCTCATGTCCCAAATATGCATCTTTCATGTAATTAGCCAAGTAGTAGTTTGTTTTTAATAAATCAGCTCTATCTTTTACCAATACAGCCCCTGAGCCATAAGGTAAAAACATGCCTTTATGAGGGTCTATTACTAAAGAATCTGCTTTTTCTATTCCTTTAAATGTGTCTTTATGTTCTTCTAACAAGTGAAAAAATCCACCATAAGCAGCGTCAACATGAAACCAACAATTGTGCTTATTTGCTAAATCACCAATTGTATTTAGATCATCAACAACTCCGGTATCTGTGGTGCCAGCCGAACAAATAATTAGAAAAGGATTTAACCCATTTTCAGTATCTTCTATAAGTTGTTTCTCTAAAGCTTTAATGTTTAAATGGAAGTTTTCTTCTAACGGAATTTCTCTGTATATGCACTCACTTAATCCACTTATTCGAATGGCTTTGTGAATGCAATGATGCATTTGAGCAGAGCCATAGATAACTGTTTTTTCATAATTAGCTCCTTTAATGTTGTGCTTGTCTCTTGCAGCAACTATACTTATTAGATTTGCTATGCTGCCACCTGTTGTTAAATTCCCTCCATATGTATCGGAATTCAATCCAAATAATTCAGCAAACCAGTTTAGGATATGATTCTCAATGTTTATGGCCCCTGGGTTGGCAAAGTAAATCCCAGAATATTTGTTTGTCATTGCTGCAATGAAATCTCCATATGCTGCAGTTGGTATTCCACCACCAGGAATGTATCCAAGGTGTGCTCCAGAAGCAGGTTGGATTCCGTTTTTGTTTACTGCTGTTTCAAATAAATTTAGAATTTCTTCAATGGGATAGCCATTGTCATTAAAAGAATGGTTAAATATTAATTCACTAGGACTAAAATCGCTTTCAAAGCCATTTTTATCTCCTAAGTTATCAATGAAATCATTTAAATAATTAATGACTTTTTCATTGAAATCAGTTCTTCTATTATCCTTAAGGTCTAAATTTAAAACAGACCTCTCTAATTCAAGTATTTCTTTTCTCATTTTTGCTGTTTTAAAAATTAAAAGTTAATATCTGAAGATTATTATTGTCCACCAAACATAGTAAAAGCTTTTCTTTGTTTTATGAATGCAACTATAATCATTTCTGTTATTGTAATTTATTTTATTGTATTAATTATAATTGCTAAAAAGACAGCTGGTAAAGGAGAAAATGAAACTTTTTTTCTAGGGAATAGAAAATCACCTTGGTATTTGGTGGCATTTGGAATGATAGGAGCATCTCTTTCAGGAGTAACTTTTATTTCTGTTCCTGGTGGCGTTGCAAAGGGAGGTTTTGGATATATGCAAGTCGTTTTTGGATATCTTATTGGTTATTTTATAGTTGCATATGTTTTGTTGCCGATTTATTATAAGATGAATCTGACTTCTATTTATGAATATCTAAAATCTAGATTTGGGTATTGGAGTTACAAAACAGGAGCAGGACTTTTCTTAGTGTCTAGGATAATAGGAGCTTCTATTCGATTGTTATTAGTTGCGGAAGTTTTACAGATTATTTTACTAAAAGATTGGGGAGTCCCCTTTGAAATTACTGTGCTTATATCTATTTCGTTGATATGGGTATATACCAATAAAGGTGGAATTAAGACAATAATATGGACAGATACTCTTCAAACAGCTTTTATGCTGCTAGCAGTAGGAATTACAGTTTGGATAATTGGAGATCAACTTAATCTAGATGAAAAAGGAGGGATTGTAAGATCAATTAGAAATACTGATATGTCTAATATGTTACATTTCGAAGATTTTTTAAGTGCTGGTTACTTTTGGAAAAGTTTCATTGGAGGAATCTTTATAACAATTGGAATGACAGGACTTGATCAAGATATGATGCAGAAAAATTTGAGCTGTAAAAATGCAAAGGAAAGTCAAAAAAACATGCTTTCTATGGCATTTGTATTGGTCTTTGTTAATTTGGTTTTTTTAGCTCTTGGAGCCTTAATGTTCATGTATAATGCAGAAACAGGAATAGGGAATCAAGTGCTTATTGAAGGAAGAACAGATCTTCTGTTTTCTCAAATAGCAATGAATCCTGCTACTGGAACATTTGTTGGAATATTGTTTTTACTTGGATTAATTGCAGCTGCTTATAGCAGTGCAGATTCTGCTTTAACATCTTTGACAACATCATTTTCAATCGATTTTTTAGCAATCGAAAAAAAACAAGAGAAGGAGCAGGTTAATACTAGAAAATGGGTACACATTGTTATGTCCTTAGTTTTGATGTTAGTTGTAGTATTGCTTCATTATACTACTAAGACTGATGCTATTTGGTTGTTGATTAAATTAGCAGGGTTTACTTATGGGCCATTAATTGCATTATTCTTCTTTGGAATAATGACTAAAAGATTTTTAAGAGATAAATTAGTGTTGCCTGTATGTTTATTGTCGGCTACTGTAATGTCCTTCGTATGGATGTTTTCAAAAGGTGGGGAATTGGCAGTAGAAGGACAACCTGGCATTTTTGGAGATTATATTTTTGGAGCGGATCTTATTATTTGGAACGCAATTTTAGCCTTCATTCTTCTTTTTGCAATAAGCACTAAAAGAAAAGCAGTTGATTGAAATTAAATAGTTAAGAACTCTGAAAAAACTAAGCCGTTTTTTTCAATATTGCTTTATTGATATTCTTCACTAGTTTAGGGCCTTCATAAATAAATCCTGTATATATCTGAATTAAATCAGCTCCAGCATTAATTTTTTCCATTGCATCTTCAACAGAATGAATTCCTCCAACTCCAATTATTGGAAAAGATTTATTAGATTTCTCAGAAAGATACTTAATTATATTAGTAGATGATTTTGATAATGGTTTTCCACTTAGCCCACCATTTCCAATTGCATTTACTTTTTCTTTGCTAGTTGTTAAGTTTTCTCTAGAAGTTGTTGTATTTGTTGCGACAACACCATCAAGATCTGTTGAGCTTATTATTTCAACAATTTCATCTAATTGAGCTGAGTTTAGATCCGGGGAGATTTTTAAGAGAATAGGTTTTCTTTTTCCAGTGTCATTGTTGATTTCAGCGAGAGCATAAGAAAGTTTAATTAAAAAGTCTTTGTCTTGCAATTGAGTAAATGCTGTTACATTAGGGCAGGAAACATTAATAACAAAGTAATCTACATAAGGATGTAATTCTTTGAAGTTCCGAACATAATCAGCAAGAGCTTCGTTGTTTGGTGTGGTAGTGTTTTTACCAATATTTCCACCAATAATTGTGCGATTGTTTTTTTTTAGTCTTTTAATGGTGGCTGAAACTCCTTCATTGTTGATTCCCATTCGGTTAATAATTCCTTTGTCTTTGGGAAGTCTAAAAATTCTTTTTTTAGGATTTCCAAGTTGAGGGTTTGGAGTGATTGTCCCAATTTCAATAAACCCGAATCCAAAATTACTTAGCTGATTAAAAAGCTTTGCATTTTTATCAAATCCTGCTGCTAAACCTATTGGATTTGGAAACTTTATACCTAAAATTGTCTGCTCTAACTTTTTATTTTCAATCACATATAAATTTCTAATTAGTGAACTAAATCCAGGAATTTTATTAATGATTCTAATTAAGAAAAAAGTGAGGTGATGCACTCTTTCTGGATCAAAGCAAAAAAGTAAAGGTCTGACTATTGTTTTGTACATCTTCTTAAATTCAGTGCAAAGATAAAAAGATGTTTTTTAGAGACTAGTAATTTCTTTAATTAAAGTTTGTTCTCAAACTTATATTTTAAATATTTAACGCCAGCCCTTACCGAGTTATAGGCGTTTTCTTCTGGAAGAACTTTAGGTATAACTTCAAGATCTTCAAATTGGGTAAGAATGTGGTCATTAATTCCTACAACAACAACTTCAATTGACTTTAATTTGAAATCTGCTATTACCTCTTCTAGAACGTATATTCCAGAGGCATCTATGTATGGAACATTTGACATGTTTATAATAACTGCATCAATGTTATTAATCGATTCAGCTTGTGATTTAAATTGATCGGCAAAACCATAAAATAGGGGTCCGTCTAATTCAAAGTCAAATATTTTATTCTGAATTTCTTCTGGAATATTTAATTTTCTTTCTAAATCTTTTAATGCACCCTTTTTACTTCTTTTGTCTACAATGTCGCCCATCTTTTGCATAAAAAAGAATGAAGAGAAGACCATTCCTACTCCAACGGCAATGAGCAAATCAGCGAAAATGGTAATAATAATAACCAATAGAAGAACAAAAGTATCGCTGTTTCTTAACTTAATAAGTCTTTTAATCCCCCTAAAGTCAATAATACCAATACCTACACTAATTAGCAATGCAGATAAAACAGGAATAGGAATTATTTTCACGTAATTGGAAAACCCTAAAAGAATAATAATTAGGAACACCCCTTTGAAAATACCACTCATATTTGATTTCCCATTTGAATTTATATTTGCAACGGTTCCTGTAGTTGAACCGGCTCCAGGAAGTCCACCAAAAAGTGCAGTGACGAAGTTTCCTAAACCTTGACCTATTAATTCCCTGTTTCCATTGTGTTTAGTTTTTGTAATGTTATCAGCAACTACAGACGTTAATAGAGTATCTATTGTTCCTAATCCAGCTAGGGTTAAAGCACTTATTGTTATCATTGATATGTCTTCAAATCTAAGTTCAGATAACAAATCAATTTTTAGACTTGGTAATTCAGACGGTATTCTCCCTATAACAAGAAAAGATGTATGATCCATAAATACAGAAATAATAGTTACAATAATTAGAGCAATTAGTCCTGCAGGTAGTTTTTTAGAAATGTAAGGGATAAGATAGATTAAAATTAAAGTACTTCCACCTAAAATAATTGAACTCCAATGATGGTGCATTACAGGTTCAGGAAGATGACTGATAATGTTGATAATTCCTTTTGGTGTTTTTTCTCCAAAGAAATTATGCCATTGAAATAAAATAATAATAATGCCTATTCCCCCCATAAATCCAGAAAGAACAGGGTAGGAAATGTATTTTACATATTTAGAAATATTAATTAACCCAAATAAAATTTGAAAGATACCTGCAAGTGCAAACGTTGCAATTATAATAGGTAGTGCGTCTTCTAATGAATTATTGTTGGGTAAGCTTATTGAAGAATATACAACAGTAGCTGCAACTATAGTCATAGGGCCAGTTGGATCACTAATTAATGTTTTTGTTCCTGCAACTAATGAAGCTATAATAGCTAGAATAATAGCTGTATACATTCCTGCTTCTGCACCTAAACCGCTTTGTAGGCCAAATGCTAGTCCCATGGGTAATGCAATAATTGCAGCGGTTAATCCTCCTGTTAAGTCTCCTTTGAAAGTTTTTTTATAATCTGATAAACTCATTGTTCAATTCTAAATTTAAAGGGCTAAATGTAATTTATTTTTTAAACCAAATTTTGATTAATAGATGAAAGCATTAAATAATGAGATATAATTCTAATTTTGCATAAAAAAGTTTCATGATCAAGGGTCAAAAAGTTGTAGTAGTAATGCCAGCATATAATGCTGAAGAAACACTAGAAATCACCTACAATGAAATTCCGTTTGATATTGTTGATGAAGTTATTTTAGTGGATGATCATGGAACAGACAAAACAACTTCTTTGGCAACATCTTTAGGAATCAATCATGTAATCCGTCATCAGGAAAATAAAGGTTACGGTGGTAATCAGAAAACGTGTTATAATAAGGCTCTTGAAATTGGAGCAGACATAGTGATTATGCTCCATCCAGATTACCAATATACCCCTAAACTAATTGAAAGCATGAGCTATTTAATAGCTAACAATGTATACCCGGTAGTGTTAGGTTCTAGAATTTTAGGAAATGGAGCTTTAAAAGGTGGGATGCCTATATATAAGTACATAGCTAATCGTATTTTAACTCTTTTTCAAAACATAATGATTGGACAGAAACTATCTGAATACCATACTGGTTATAGAGCGTTTTCAAAGGATGTTTTAAATTCAATTTCCTTTAATGAAAATTCAGATGATTTTGTTTTTGATAATCAAATGTTATCACAAATTGTATACAATAAATTTGAAATAGCTGAAATTACTTGTCCAACAAAATATTTTGATGAAGCTTCATCAATTAATTTGTCTAGAAGTATTACTTATGGATTTGGTGTTTTGGCAACTTCTTTGAAGCATTTTCTTACAAGAATCGGACTGTATAAGTGGTCACTTTTATTGAAAAAGTAATTGAATTATGTTAGCTAAATTAAAAGTTAATTTTTCTAAGCAATCCTATTTTTTTATAGGGTATTCACTTTTTTTTATTTCAATTTGTTGTGTCTTGTTTCTTTTTGAAAAAAAAGAATCCAGTTTTTGGATAAATCAACGTGGAAATGAGCTCTTAGATATTTTTTTTAAATCAATTACTTATTTAGGAGATGGTTTGTTTGCTCTTTTTATTATTCTACTACTTTTTCTGTTTAGTTCTAAAATTAAATATGGTTTTTATGGTGTAATTTCTTTTATTTTTACGGCCACTATTACTCAGATACTAAAGAGAGTCTTTTTTTCAGAATCTCTTCGACCATCTTTGGAATATTACAGAGAATTTCGTGCAGAATTATGGCGTTTGATTGATGGTGTTGAATTGCTAGGAAATAATTCATTTCCTAGTGGACATTCAACCTCTGCTTTTAGTGTTTTTTGTTTATTGGCTTTAATTGTCAAGAAAAAGTATTGGGGTATTGGTTTTCTTATTCTGGCATCTTTTGCAGCTTTTTCGAGAGTATATTTGTCTCAACATTTTTTAGAAGATATTCTTGTTGGCTCTTTAATTGGATGTTTAGGAACTTTATTCGTTTTCTCAGCACTGGAAACCATAAAATGGCCTTCTTGGGCTAATACCTCAATGTTTAAAAAAGTCATTAATTGATGAAAGCCGTCAAAATTATACTTCCCTATACAGTTCTTAGTCTTCTAGGTATATTTTTTTTCATGACTTTTAATGGAGATGTTCATCTTTTTGATTGGGATGAAATAAATTTTGCCGAATCTTCAAGAGAGATGTTGGTTTCAGAAAACTTTTTTCAGGTTCAAATTAATTTTGAACCATTTCAAGAGAAACCCCCTTTGTTTTTTTGGTTACAATCTTTATCAATGAAACTCTTTGGTGTTAGTGAATTTTCTGCAAGACTCCCCAATGCATTTACAGGCGTTTTATCTTTGCTAATTATTTTTAAGATTGGTGATTCAATGAAGGGCAGTCGTTTTGGTTGGATTTGGTCTTTAATTTATCTTGGATCTTTACTCCCTCATTTATATTATAAATCTGGTATTATTGATCCTGTTTTTAATCTCTTTATTTTCTTAGGAATATACTTTGTGATTTTTTGGTTCGATTCACAGGATTTTAAGAAAAGATTTAAATATTCTTTTTTTTCAGGTTTTTTTATAGGCTTGGCGGTAATTACAAAAGGTCCTGTTGGATTACTCCTTCTTCTTCTAACAGTTGTTGTTTATAGGTTAATAAATAGAACAAAAAAGATGTTTAAGTTCAATGAAATTTTGAGTTTTATTGTAAGTTTTTCATTTGTATCATTTTTTTGGTTTGGTTATGAAACTATTCAAAATGGACCATGGTTTTTAATCGAATTTATCAATTATCAAATAGAACTTTTTTCTCAACCTGTTGCTGGGCATGAGCAACCTATTTATTATCATTTTGTAGTTGTTTTAATTGGCTGTTTTCCAATGTCTTTTATTGCAATCCCAAGATTTTTCAAATCTAGTGAATCTAACGCTGCTAATTTTGAACTATGGATGAAAATACTTTTTTGGGTTGTTTTAATTTTATTTACGATTGTATCAACTAAAATTGTCCATTATTCATCAATGACTTATTTGCCGCTTAGTTTTTTAGCAGCATTAGAGCTTAATAGTTACACCAATAGGTTTTCTTCAAATTTCTGGATGAATTTAGTGTTGATATTTTTTGGTTTAATTATTTCATTTATTTTCTTTATAATTCCTTATTTAGCACTGTTTCATTTAGACTTTATTAAACAAGTTATTGAAGATAATTTTATTAAAGCTGCATTATCTGTTGATGTTCATTGGCTTGGATACGAATATGTTTTTGGTATTTTTTATTTTTTGGCAATTGTTTTATTTGTTTATTTCTTAAACAGAAAACACATAATAACAAGTTTATTTATGTTAATATTTGGTTTAGGGTTGACCGTTTTATTTTTCGGCAAATATGTTCTTCCTAAAATTGAAATGTACACCCAAGGGCCAGCTATCGATTTTTATGAATCATTCAAAAACGAAAATAATTACATAACAACTGTTGGGTTTAAAAGTTATGCGCATTATTTTTATAGCGAAATTAATCCGTTAAATGTTGAAGATTCACTTTATTTAAAAAGAATACAGTTTAAAAAAGAAGCGATGGTAAACCATTCAGTTTTTAATCAAGTTGCTAGAAAAGAAGTTCAATCCAAAGTTTTGACTTGGTTGAAAAGTGGAGCTATTGATAGAGACGTTTATTTTGTTTCAAGAACAGATCGAAATCATTTGTTAGATAGAAATAAAAACATTGAATTTTTATTTCAAAAGGGTGGATTTGTTTTTTATAAAAGAAAGTTAATTAAAATTGAATAATATGAATATTAGAAGTTTAGAGCCTACGGTTGTTTGGAATCATTTTGAAGATTTAAATAATGTTCCTAGGCCATCTAAAAAAGAAGAGAGAGTAATTGCCTTTATGAAAGAATTTGGGGAGTCTAATGGTTTAAGTACTTATGTCGATCCTGCAGGAAATGTAATTATTAAAAAACCTGCTTCTACCGGTATGGAAAATAGACAAACTGTTATTCTGCAAAGTCATCTCGATATGGTTCATCAAAAAAATTCTGATACAGATTTTGACTTTAATACTCAAGGAATTAACATGCTTATTGATGGTGATTGGGTTACTGCTGATGGGACAACTTTAGGTGCAGATAATGGTATGGGTGTAGCGGCTATAATGTCGTTATTGGTTTCTAAAGATGTATCTCATCCTGCTTTAGAAGCATTGTTTACTATCGATGAAGAAACTGGAATGACAGGGGCATTTGAGTTAGAGAAAAACATATTAGATGGAACTATTTTATTAAATCTTGATACTGAAGATGATGATGAGTTTTCTATTGGTTGTGCCGGAGGAATAGACACCAATACTAGTTATGATTATCAACCTGTAAATACCAATGATTCAGACAGTGCATTTGAAATTAGTGTAACTGGTCTTAAAGGTGGGCATTCTGGTATGGATATTCATTTAGAACGCGGTAATGCCAATAAAATCATGAATAGATTAGTCGCATCATTAGAAAAATTTGATGTTCGAATTTCTTCAATTGATGGGGGAAGCTTAAGAAATGCAATTCCAAGAGAATCATTTGCCAAAATAGTCGTAGATAATAAAAATATAGCTGATAAATTGAATGAAGAAATTCAAGTTATTAAGCACGAATTTTCAATTTCTGACGCTAATCTTGCTGTTTCGTTTAAGGAAGTTTCAACTCCCGAAAACTCAATGAGTATTGCAGACACAAAAAAAGTTATTCAATCTATTAGAGCTGTTCAAAACGGTGTATATAAAATGAGTATGGCGATTGCTGGTTTAGTCGAAACCTCTTCGTCTTTAGCTAGAGTAATTGTTGGAAACGGTTCTTTTCAAACTCAAAGCTTGCAAAGAAGTTCTGTAGAATCTTCTAAAACAGACATTGCTAAGACTGTAGGTTCTAGTTTTTTAATGATTGGTGCTAACGTTGAACATACCGGATCTTATCCAGGTTGGGCTCCTAATCCAAATTCAGAAATTTTAGAAATAATGGTTCCTCTTTATAAGGAAATGTATAATGATCAGCCAAGAGTTCAAGCATGTCATGCTGGTTTAGAATGTGGTATATTAAATGAAAGGTATCCTGGTTTAGACATGATTTCCTTTGGACCTACAATTAAAAATCCTCACTCTCCAGATGAAAAAGTACATATAGGATCTGTAAAGAAGTTCTGGGAATTATTGTTGGAAGTTTTGGTTAGAATACCTAAGAAGAATTAGTAATCCCATTTTCTGCTAAATGGATTGTATATGCTTACTCCAAATTTATAAGTAAGATTAGGATTGTTAAGGTTGTTTTCTGCTGTTACGGCATAAAATCCAAACCTTAAAAGAGTCTCTTTAATTCGAGTAATTCTTTCTAATCCTGCAAATATTTCTCCATGAGCAATATTCTCATTTGGTAAAAGTAAAAAGCCCGCCCCTCCAGCTAAAGAAAGTTTTAAGTAATGAATAATTGGGATTTTGTTTAATATGTTGCCCTCAAAATGATGCATGTAGTTTCCTCTTAAATATTGTGAAGATGTGCTTAAAGTGGGGCCAATTAATTGAAATGTTTTTAGAGGGTTGCTAAATAAAAACATGTCAGAGCCTCTAAAATATTTCCATTCAATTACTCTTAAATTGTTTTTATTTAGAAAACTTCCCATTTGAAAGTTCCATTTAGAGGATCCTAATTGAGGGAATTTAATTTCATCATAGATACCAATTTCTAGGTAGTCAAAATTAACTTCACTGTTGAATATTCCTGGTAATCCTTTTCTATAGATTAAGTTAAAGGTTGGAAATTTACTTCCTAAAATAATTTTTTTATTTTTTTTATAAAAATAGCGTTGTTTGGGTATATAAGTAATCTGAAGTCTAATTTCTGTTTTCAAATAATCTTGAAATTCTGTGGGGTTGTTTAAAGAATCTTCATAAGTTATTTGGGTTTCCCAATCGGCAAATTGAAGTCCAGAAAGTGATATCATATTAGAGTATTTAAATTTTGCTTCGGCATAAAAGCCATTAAATAGCTCCATTCTTTGGGCAACATTTATGGTTCTCTTTCTAACATAATTACTTCTTGAAAAAGCAGTTGCAACAGAAGCATAGCTGTTAATGAGGTCATAGTAATCTCCAAATTCAATAAATGTTCTTACAAACTTTTTTGGAACATAAGTTAAGCCAAACCCTAATTTTCCTTTAACGTCTTTATTTCTAAAACCATAGTCAATTTCTTGATCAGTTTCTAATAGAAACCCATTTTCAAAAACTTTATTGAAATGAGTCCCAATTCTGTGTCTATACCCCCCGATTCCTAGAAAATTAAACTGACTAATAACTGGTTCTATATAGAATTCATTTCCTTTAAACTGATTTCGATGATAAATTCCTGAAAAAATTATTCTGCCTAAAGAAATTCTATTGAGAGTGCTATCCTGAGATAATAAATATTTTTCACTATGGTATAGCTCTCTTAAGCTATCTAATGTTTCTATATATACAAGTTCCTTGTCTTGAAGCGTAATTGGTCTTATGTTGTTCCAGTACGAAGAATCTCTATCGTAAACACTATCATGATAGGTTCTAAGTTCAGCGTTGAAAAATTTCTTATCGAATATTTTATTTATTTGATAATTGTCGTGTGCTACTCTAGCATTTCCTATAATTTGATATTTTCCATCTTTTATGGTGTAATTAATTTCTCTTCTAGTTGGTAGATATGAGTTTTCATCAATTTTAGTGTAATCTTGAATTAGATTAAAATCTTTACAAAATAGCATTGGGCCACTTATACTTAATTCAAATGATTTAATGGCATAGCTACTATCTTCAATAAAAAGTATTCCTTTAAAAAGAGGCTCTCCTTTAAATAAAGGTGTAACCTTAATTTTGTATACTTTTTTATTGTTATTATCATAAAAAGAACCTTCGAAGTCGTATTTGTAGTATAAAGAACCATTTAAACTTAAGGGAGACATTACTGGTTTATCGACTACAGCTTTAATGTCTATTGAATTTTTATATAGATTGAAATCTCCGGACGATACTTCAGTATATAAAAGGTATGGGTCTTCTTGTTCTTGCTCATCTGGAACAATCGTATATTCGCCATATCCAAATTCAGCACTTATATCTAAACCATTTTCTTTTTTTGTGTCTGCAAAATCATGAAAGCCTATAAATTCTTCTTTATATTTATTTGGTTTTTTAAAGTTTGTTGTGCTATAACTTTCTATTAAATTCAAAATTTCTTCTTCAATGGAGTCTTTTTTAATTTGCTTAGGTATTGTGTCTTTGCTTATTGATTTTTTCTTTCTTTTTTTTCTTTTCTTTCTTTTCTTCTGATCAACAGTGTTTTCAGCTGTTTCATTTTTGTTAATTAGTTCTTTTATCAATGAATTTTTCATGTAGGTGTTACAAGAATAAGATGAAATGGCTTCTAGAAACTTTTTTCTGTTTTTTCTCACATTTAACATTACTTCTTTAGCTTTGTTTTTAGTGTTTGAATACACTTCAAATTCTACTAATTGAGTTGATTGAGCGCTTAAGATTACATCAATTGTTTGTGGCTCTTTTGTTAAGTTTACTTTATGAATGATTGATTGAAAACCTATAAAGCTATAGGTGATTGAATAATTGCCAGGTTCTAGCTCTATAAAATAGTTGCCAATACTATTTGTAGTAACTCCATAAGTTGTGTTGTGGATATAAACTGTTGCAAAAGGTAAAGCTTCACCATTTTCATCAGTGACTTTACCTTTAATATAGCTTGCATGAGAAACAGCAATAAAAGACAGACACAGGAATAAAACGAATAAAATTTTAAACTTCATTTAATACAAATAGACTTACTCAAAATTATAAAGATATTTTTTAGCATTTATTGTTTTAAATATAAATAAAGTGCGTTTATAAGATTTATTTATTTTTCAATTAATAATTTAACTTTGCTTCAAATATTAAAAGACGATGTCACAACACAAAGAAATTAAAAGAATAACAACTCACGTTCTTCAAGAAATGAAGGATAGAGGAGAGAAAATATCTATGTTAACGGCATATGATTATTCTATGGCTTCAATTGTAGATCAGGCTGGTATGGATGTTATTTTAGTTGGCGACTCTGCTTCGAATGTTATGGCTGGTCATGAAACTACACTTCCAATCACATTAGATCAGATGATTTATCATGCAGCTTCAGTTATAAGGGCAGTTAACAGGTCTTTAGTTGTTGTGGATTTACCTTTTGGCTCTTATCAAGGGAACTCTAAAGGTGCTCTAAAGTCTGCAGTAAGAATAATGAAAGAAGCCGAAGCTCATGCTGTCAAGTTGGAGGGTGGAGCAGAGGTAATTGATTGTGTTGAGAGAATCTTAAAAGCTGGAATACCTGTTATGGGACATTTGGGATTAACACCACAGTCTATTTATAAGTTTGGTACTTATACTGTGCGAGCAAAAGAGGAGGAAGAAGCCAAAATATTAATTAAAGATGCTTTGTTGCTACAAAATGCAGGGTGCTTTGCAATTATTTTAGAAAAAGTTCCTGCTGAATTGGCAAAAAAAGTTGCTAATGAACTTGTTATCCCTGTAATTGGTATTGGTGCAGGAGGAGGTGTTGATGGGCAAGTACTGGTCTTGCACGATATGCTTGGGATTACGCAGGAGTTTTCTCCAAGATTTTTAAGAAGATATTTAAATCTTTTTGACTCAATGAAGGGAGCTTTTGAGAATTACATTAAAGATGTAAAGAGCAAAGATTTCCCAAACAGTTCTGAACAATATTAGTTGAACAAATAACGGCAGCTTAGTTTTTTTTTAAATTATTAAAGGGTTGATGTTTATCTGTATAATTTTTCACTATATTTATTTTAAATCTTAAACTACTGATTATGAAAAAAATAATTATGTTATCATTATGTGTAGGCTTTATGTCAAGCTGTACTGTAATGTATAACTTTACTACAACCAATAACCCTATTGGTTCTAAAACTGGAACTTCAGAACAGAAATTTCTTTTTGGTTCTATTCCAATGGGTGGTGAAATGCAAGATGCTGGATATGCAGCGGCTTGTAAAGCAGGAGGTATAACCAAAGTTGGCCTTACTGAACAAACTGTTTGGACAAATGGTTTTGTGATGAAAAAAACAACAACTGTTTACGGAGATTAATTAACTAATTTTAAACTAAGATGAAAAAAATATTATCAATATTATTTATTAGCGCTATGGTTTGTTCTTGTGCAGTCACAGTTCCAGTATCAGCAACTAATAATACATTAGGAGACAAAGTAGGTGTCTCTGAAGGAAATATATTCAAGCCAGCAACTGTTGCTGATGCAGCTAAAAATGGAGGCGTTTCTTCAATAGCTACAGTAGATAAAAAAGTCTACATGTTCAACATTTTTGGTAAATACTCATACATCGTTTCAGGTGAATAAAATAAATATATATTATGAAAAAAATTAAAAATATAATTATGGCTTCATTTGTTTTATCAATGATGTCATGTAATCCAATTCTTGTTAGCCCATTAATTGTTACTGATAACCCAGTAGGTTCTAAAGTAGGTGAATCCTCTTACAGATTGAATCTGTTAGGTTTTCCATCTACTAAAGATGCAAATCGTGGTATAGCTGAAGCAGCTAAAAATGGTGGTATTACAAAAATTGCTACTGTAGATTTTAAATATGACATACAAAACAAATCTTATCATACTGTTGTTACAGGTGAATAATTAAGATTTTACATTTGTTTATAAAGGGTGTCGTAAGACACCCTTTTTTTTTGCTTAATTTCGCGAACTTATGAGCTTACATGTATTATACGAAGACAATCATTTGATTGCAGTTAGAAAAGTTGCTGGAGACATAGTTCAAGCAGATAAAACAGGTGACCCTACTCTTTCAGATGCTGTTAAGGCATACATTAAAAAAAAATACAATAAACCTAATGATGTTTTTTTAGGTGTAATTCATAGGATTGATAGACCTGTAGGTGGGGTTGTCATTTTTGCAAGAACAAGTAAAGCTTTAGAAAGAATGAATAAGTTGTTTTTAGAAAAGCAAGTTCAAAAAACATATTGGGCTGTTGTCGAGCAAAAACCGCCTTTAGAAGAAGGTAATCTTTTGAATTGGTTGAAGAAAAATCAAGAGCAAAATAAATCAAGAGCTTACAACAAACTTGTTAAGGGAAGTAAAGAATGTGAATTAGATTACTTGCTTAAAGGAAGAAGTAAAAATTATTATTATCTAGAAATTACACCCAAAACAGGGAGGCATCATCAAATTAGAGTTCAGCTAAGTCATATTGGTTGTAAAATTAAAGGAGATGTAAAGTATGGTGCTAACAGAACCAATAGAGATGGTTCAATTCATTTGTTTGCTAGAAAAATTTCTTTCATACACCCTGTTAAAAAAGAGAAAATAATTATAAAAGCAAAACCTCCGAAAGATTCATTATGGGATGAGTTTGCAACCTTGGCGTAAGCTTAATCTTGAATAGCTGTAAAGCTAATTTCTACATTTACATTTTTGGGTAAACAAGCAACTTCTACAGTTTCTCTAGCGGGGAAATCGTTGGTAAAATAGCTGGCATAAATGTCATTTATTATTGTGAAATTATTCATATCACTTAAAAAAATAGAGCATTTAATTACATGATTCCAATTCATTTGAGCCGCATCAAGAATTGCACTAATGTTTTTCATTACTTGATGAGTTTCTTCTTCAATTGTGTCTAAAACCAATTTGTTTGTTTTGGGATCAATGGCTATTTGACCACTAGAATATAAAGTTTTTCCATGTAAAATGGCTTGGCTATAAGGACCAACTGGAGCTGGGGCGTTTTTAATTGTTATTATTTTCTTCATAGTTATCTTATTCCGTTGTCATACCATGTTCTTCTTCTTTGAAGGCGTAAATCTTGAAGTAATGATGATTTAACATTTATGTGAATATTATAGCTTTTCATGTATCCAAAAGGAATCCAGTTAAAACCAATCTCCCAACAATGAAGATCTCTAGCTATTTCAAATGATGTAAAGCTAAATTCTTTTCTTGTGAAATCATAGTTAGTAATATAAGCAATTTTCCAATTTTTAGTTAAGCTTATATCTCCTCTAACTCCAATACTTTGGGTCAAATATATTGTGTCTAATAAAGATGATATTGCTCTTCTGTAATCTATTTTATAATCTAAATTAAATGTCCATGGAACATTGAAGTCTAAGTATGCGTCCTGATTTGTATTGATAATTTCAAGTTCTTCTTCTGTTCCTGCGTTGGATTCATAATCTTTTTTTGCTTTCTTTTTAGATCTTAAGTTTAAACTCAATGCTAAATTGGCGTTTTTGAGAGTTCCTAATTTCTTGTTTATTTTATATTGATATGTTTCTTTTCTAATACCTTCACTATCGTAGTAATAAGGGTCTAATGTTCCACCAAATCGAAGACTTAAATTTTTACCAAAACTTGTTCTTCCACTTAGATTGAAATTGTCTAATTTGAATGAGTCTCTAATGAAATCATAACCTGAAGATATAGTGAAGTTTTCAAGAATTTTTGTTTTTATAAAAGGAGTTTTTCCTGTTGTATCATTAGTGTTATTTCTTTTCATTTCAATAGCATTTATGAGATTAAACCCTAATCTTCCAGATTCTGAAGAAGAAGGAGATCCGTAAATGCCATTTGTTAATGGTGAGTAATAAGAAATTGTTCCTAAAGTGTCTGATTGATATGAATTTTGTAATCCATTATCTGGACGGTAAGAGAAATTAATATTTGGAGTTAAGGTATGTCTAAATTTAGCATTTCCTTTACCCCTGAGAAATTTAGAAAATTGATAGAAACCATAAATTTTTGTTGTTGCAGATGCGCTTAGGTTATGGTTCCCCGCTGTAGTAAATTCATTAATGGTGTCGGTCAAAATTTCTTCATTGCTTTGGTTCCATTGTTTTTGAATTTTCTCCATGTACCAAATAGATGAGTATTGGTATGCAGGATTAATAGTGATGGCTTTTTTAAGAAATTTAATTGATGAAGATGCATTAATATTATGTCTCATTCCATATCTTGTATTGTTCATTAAATTGTTAAGATTATTGAACGATATATTTTTAATTGAATCTGTAGTTTCATTTTTAAAGTTCAAAGAGTAATTTACATTTGTTTGATTAATAAACTCATCAATAAAGTTTTTATTCCCAGTTTTCTTCCTTAACATTTTAAATGGATAAAAACGATTTACATTGTAGGTAGCCTCTGGAAGTGTGAACGTAATAAGGTCTGTATTACTGTTTTGATTGTGTCTTAAGTTTACGTTTAAGTTTGAGCTTATTTTGTTCTTAAATTGTTTGCTCCATGCAATGTTTGAGTTAAATGTATTTGCTAGATAATTATTTACAGAGACATTGTTGAAATCGTTTTGAAAGTTGGTTGTCGTTCCTGCATTTATGCTCGCTCTAAATGTTGTACCTGGTTTTGCCTTTGAATCCTGATTATGCGTCCATCGAATAAAAAAGTCTGTTGATTTTGAGAAATCTTCAAAATCTCTTTCTCCCTGTTTAATCTGTCTATAGTTCAATTGGAAATTACCAGCGTACTTGTATTTCACTTTATAATTTGTACTATTAGTCAATCCCCAAGAGCCTCTACTGTATATGTCTCCCAAGAAAGAAGTACTTAGCTTGTTGTTTTTAAATTTATGATAATATCCACCTCCAAGTAAGTAAAACCCTAATGTTTGTGATTCTCCATAAGTTGGTATTACTACTCCATTTGCATTTTTATCTTTTTTATTTGGAATAAAAGCAAATGGTAGTCCAAGTGGAGTTGGCACATCAGCAATAAATAAATTTATAGGTCCAGATACAATTTTGTCATCTGGAATTATAATGGCTTTTCTGAGTTTAAAGTAATAATGAGGATGGTCTAAGTCGCATGTGGTATACAGTGCTTTATTGATATGAATATCTCCGTTTTCTTGTCTTTTAACCTTGTCGCCATGAATAAAGCTTTCACCTTCTTTTAGTTTTACTTGATAAGTTATTCCTCTTTTAGTCTCAAAATTGAATTTAAGCGAGTCGGAAATTGTCTCTGTAGATCCATCAGTTAATTTTGGAACCCCCTTTTTTTTTCCTAAAGAATCGTAACATAACTTAGCGAAGACTTCCTTTGTCTGAAAATTAAATTCAATATAACATGCATCCAGTATGATTTCACCATAATCTACATGAGCATTTTCATAAAGGTATGCTTTTTGATATTCTAAATTCATAACAATAGAATCAAGTGCATTATAGTTAACAGGGCTTTCAAGATTACTTTGGGGGATTTGTATTGTATCACTTTTTTCTTGAGCTAATAAATTAACGGGTATTATTAACAACAATAGGAGAATAAAAAATAAATTTACTATATGATTATAACACATAGTAATGTTATTTTTGAAGTGAGTAAAATATATGTTAGAATCTCTTATCAAAAGAAATTTATTTATGACTAAAAAGACAAAGATATGTGCGAATAAACGTAATTTTTTCTTTTTTCTTGTTTTTATGTTAAGTTTTCAGCTGCAAGCTCAAACAGGATTAGGGTTGAAAACAATTGTAATTGATCCTGGACATGGAGGAAAAGACCCTGGAGCTATTGGTAAAAAAATGAAGACCATGGAAAAAACAGTCGTTTTAAATGTTAGTCTTCTGCTTGGTGATTTAATAAAAAAAAATTTTCCGGAAATAAAAGTTATTTACACAAGAGATACTGACCAATTTGTAGGATTAGCTTCTAGAGCAAAAATTGCTAATAAGGCTGGAGCTGATTTCTTTCTTTCTATTCATGCCAATGCTGTCGATGGAACTTCTGCCTCTGGATTTGAGAGTTGGGTGCTTGGTCTTCATAAAACAAAAGCTGCTCTGGAGGTGGCTAAAAAAGAAAATTCAGCAATTTTGATGGAAGATGATCACAATCAAACTTATCAAGAGTTTAATCCAAAAGATCCAGATGCCTACATTGCATTATCTATGCGGCAAAATGCTTTTTTAGATCAAAGTTTAATTTTTGCCGATTTACTTCAAAAGGATTGCACTAAAAAATTAGGAATTAGAAATAGAGGAGTTAAGCAAGCAGGCTTTATGGTTTTATATAGAGCTACAATGCCAGCAGTCCTTGTTGAATTGGGCTTTTTGTCAAATGTAAATGAAGAAAAATTATTGGCCTCTAAAGAAGGGCAATTGAAATTAGCAAACCACTTGTTTGAAAGCTTTAAAGAATATAAATTGCATTATGATGCTGTTGATGAATCAATAATTAAAGGGGTGTCAGAAAATAATGTTAAACAGGAAAATGAGCTTGTACAAACTGAAGAAATTGATCAATCTGGTGTCTTGTTTAAAGTTCAAATTTCAACATCATCTTCAAAAATTGAAACAACTCCAAGTAACTTTAAGGGTTTAAATGGCGTAGATGTTTATCTTAGCGGAAAATTCTACAAATATACTTACGGGAATTGTAAGAATTTTAAAGAAGCTAAAGGAATTTTAAAGGAATTGAATGAGCTTGGTTATTCTACAGCATTTATTACCGCTTTTGAAAACGGTAAAAGAATTAACCTGCAGGAAGCAATTAACAAAACGGAATAGATATCAATTTTAAATTATGAAACTGAGAAAAGAATTTATTGTTGGAATAATTGCTACAATAGGTATTTGTGGTCTTGTACTTGGTTTTTTCTATCTAAAAGGACTTGAACTTTGGAAAGATAGAACAAGTTACTATGCTGTTTACGATAATTCTGGTGGTATTACTAATGGTAGACCAATTACTCTAAATGGTTTAAAGGTGGGGTCTATTGTTGATGTTTCTTTTAATCCCGATAATTTATCTAGTGTAATAGTGGCAATGGAAATAAGTGACCCTAGTGTTCTTAAAATTCCGATAGGAACAATGGCAAAACTAAATTCAGATTTATTAGCTGGGCCTTATGTTGAGTTACAGTGGAATGATACTAATGTTTTCTATCAGTCAGGTGATACTTTATGGTCAGAAGTTTCAAAAGACATTGAAGATCAAATTAATGAAAGATTAATTCCTTTAGAAAAAAAGACAAATGAATTAATTAGCACTGCAGATTCTGCAATTCAAACTATTGAAGCTATTTTTAGCCGAAACACAGATAATTTAGATGAATCATTTGAAGGGATTAGGCGAGCCATATTGAACTTTGAGAGTGTGTCATTAAGAATAGATACGTTAATTAAATCTGAAAAAAGTAGAATTTCTAGTGTTCTTGTTAATGTTGAAAGTATTACCAAAAACTTGAAGAAAAATAACGAAGCAATTGAAAATACAGTAACAAACATTTCACAAATAACAGATTCACTTGCAATGGTAGATTTTGTTGGCACAATAAACAATGTGAAAACGACTATTGAACAGGTAAATTTATTGATTGATGATGTTCATCATGGTGATGGAACAATCTCGCATTTAATTCAAGATACTCTTATGTATAATAACTTTAATTTAATGTTAGATGAAGCAACACGTTTAGTTGAAAACATTAAAGTTCATCCAAATAGGTATTTACAATTTAGTGTTTTTGGAGGTAAGGAAAAATCTAGATTAGATGCCAGAGATGAAAAAGTATTAAAGAAATTTATTAAAGATTCTTTGCGGAACTAACTAAAGTTTAAGAATATTAATATTTAGAAAAAAAAATATTTAAAACATGATCTCAATAATTGTTTTCACAATTCTATTTTTATTCACGATCATTTTTTTTGGTTGGAATGTTTTAAAAGTTAGAAAAAACATTTCAATAGGTAAAGACTTAAATCGATCAGATAATAAAGCTCAGAGAATAAAAACAATGCTTTTGGTGGCTTTTGGTCAAAAGAAGATGTTTCAAAATATACTCCCAGCTATTTTTCATTTTTTTATATATGCTGCATTTGTTATAACATCTGTTGAGTTGTTGGAAATTGTTGTTGATGGGTTGTTTGGTAGTCATCGTTATTTCGCAAAGACATTAGGCGGGTTTTATGTTTTTATTGTAAGTACCATTGAAATTTTATCTGTGTTAGCATTTGTAGCGACTTTAGTGTTTTTAGCCAGAAGAAATTTACTTAAAATACCAAGGTTTCACATGGATGAAATGACTGGTTGGCCAAAGCTCGATGGTAACATAATTCTTTATCTAGAAATAGTACTTATTGTTTGCATCTTTACTATGAATGGTGCAGATGAGGTTCTTCTCAGCAAGGGTTTTTCTCATGCAGATGTTGAAGGTACTACTTTCGGTTTTGCAGTAACCAGCTATTTAGGACCACTTATTTTTGGAGGTTTTGATGTTCAAACACTTGAGATTTTTGAACGAATTGGATGGTGGGGTCATATTGTTATGGTATTTAGTTTTTTAAATTATCTTCCATACTCAAAACATTTTCACATTTTACTAGCTTTCCCTAACACCTATTACAGTAACCTTAATGAAAAGGGTCAACTCTCTAATTTAAGAAATGTGAAAAAAGAGGTGGAGAATATGTTTGATCCAAACTTTGATCCTTATGCAGCTCCTGCTGAAGGTGAAGTTGTCGATCCGGAAAAATTTGGAGCTAAAGATGTTCAAGATCTTACATGGAAAAACCTAATGGATGCTTATACTTGTACTGAATGTGGTAGATGTTCATCTGCTTGTCCTGCAAATCAAACAGGTAAGAAATTAAGTCCTAGAAAAATAATGATGGATACAAGAGATCGTTTGGTTGAGGTGGGCAACAATAGAAGAAAGCATGGAGAAGATTATGATGATGGTAAGTCACTTTTAGGAGATTTCATAACTCAAGAAGAAATTTGGGCTTGCACATCTTGTAATGCTTGTGTTCAAGAATGCCCGGTTAATATTGATCCACTTTCAATAATTATTGATTTAAGAAGGTATTTGGTAATGGAGGAATCTAAAGTTCCTGGAGAGCTTGCTACCATGCTAACAAATATTGAGAATAATGGTGCTCCATGGCAATTTTCACCTTCTGATCGTGCCAATTGGATAAATGAAGAATAAATTAAAAATATGAGTAATTCTATTTCAGTACCTACGGTTGCAGATATGGTTGCAAAAGGAGAATCGCCAGAAATTTTATTTTGGGTTGGTTGCGCAGGAAGTTTTGATGATCGAGCAAAAAAAATTACAAAAGCAATAGTTAAGATATTAAATAATTGTAAAGTTAAATTTGCTGTTTTAGGTCAAGAAGAGAGTTGTACTGGAGATCCTGCAAAAAGAGCCGGTAACGAGTTTTCATTTATGATGCAAGCCATGCAAAACATTCAGCTTTTGAATGGCTATGAGATTAAAAAAATAGTAACTGCTTGTCCTCATTGCTTTAATACACTTAAAAATGAGTATCCAGAGCTTGGTGGAAATTATGATGTAATTCATCACACTCAATTGATTAACTCATTAATGAAAGAAGGAAGACTTAAAATTGAAGGTGGGTCATTTAAAGGAAAGAAAATTACTTTTCACGACCCATGTTATTTGGGAAGAGCAAATAATGAATATGAAGCTCCTAGGGAGATCCTTAATAAGCTAGATTCTGAATTAGTTGAAATGAAAAGGTGTAAAACAAAAGGTTTATGCTGTGGTGCTGGTGGTGCACAAATGTTTAAAGAAGCAGAAAAGGGAAATAAAGAAATCAATATCGAGCGAACCGAAGAAGCTTTGGAGAAAGCTCCAAATTACATTGCTACTGGTTGTCCCTTTTGTAATACGATGATGACCGATGGAGTAAAGCATTTTGAAAAAGAAAGTCAGACAGCTGTTTTAGATGTAGCTGAATTAATTGCAAATGCAGCTGAGCTATGATGACTTTCGAACAATTATCTAACGATGCCAAGGTATGGGTTTATGTTTCTAAAACTAAAATTAATGTTGACCAAAAAAAGATGATCGAAGAATTGTCTATTCATTTTTTACAAAATTGGAATTCTCATGGAGAACAAGTTAAGGGATTGGTTAATGTGATTGAGGATTGTTTTTTATTGATTAGTGCAGAAGTTACTAATGATTCCATGTGTGGGAGAGCTGTAGATGCTAATGTGCGTTTTGTTAAAGAATTAGAAAATAAAACAGGGCTTGTTTTATTAGATAGAATGACTGTGGCCTATCGCACTAACGATGAATATGTAAATGTTTCTTCGTTTTCATATGTTAAAAGCCAAATAAAAGAAGATAATATTATGGAATTTAAATCTATTTTTAATCCATTAGTATCAACTAAAAGAGAATTTATAACCTCTTTTGAAGAACCTTACGAAACTAGCTGGATAGCTTAAATTTTCACTAAGAATTTATTAGAACTAATTAATTTTCTTTTACTAGGTATGAAAAAAGAAATATTAATTTTTGATGTTGGAAAATGCTTATATGCAATCTTTTCTTTTACCCATTTCATGTTTTCTAATTCTAATAATTCTATTTCAGAAGTATAAATCCATAGATTTTTGTTGCGGTAATTACTGAGCTCATCAATACTAAAACACATCTGATTTATATTTTCGCTATAAAATTCTAAACTGTAGGATAATGTTTTCCAATCTTGATCTAATCGGTTAGAATCATAAGAAATAGTGCTTTTTTGGTTTGATTCTTTAATTTTTTTCCCAGCACTTATTGCACTGTCAAATTGAAGCAAATTTGGGTAGAAGTGTGTGTACAACGAAAGGTGAAATAAAATAGAAATACTTCCAATTAAAAGTAGAAAATAGAGCTGGTTATGTTTTTTTATTATAAAAAAAACTAAGCAGATTACCATAAAAAATAATATTGTCCATTGTAAAAAATTAGTTGTTGCAAAAGAAAATGATAAAATTAAAAATGTAAATAATATTAAAATTAAAATAGGAAGAAGGTGTATGTATTTAAGCCAACTTTTATGAGTTTTCGTTAACAAAAAGTCAGCAGATAGTACACTTAAAAATGGTAAACATATAAATATATAATGTGGAAGTTTATATTCAGAAAAACTTAATATTATTATTGGAATAACAATTGCCCCTAAGGTGAAAAACTCGTTTATTTTTTCTTTTTTAAATACTGAAAATATATTCTTAAAAACTTGAATAATGCCAAGAATTGTCCAAGGTAAAAAAGCCCAAAGAAGCGTGTGTCCAAAATAAAATGGATCATTACTCTGTACCTCTTTCATGTTGTTTATAAATGGATTAGTTCCTGTTATTCTTCCAAAACTTTGATCCCATAAAAAGAATTTTACTCCACTAATGTTCTTTACTCCGTACAACATTTTTTCTGGGTGTAAATCCCATTGTGTATATAATGAATACAAAAGAGGAGATATTGTTAATAGTGTTATTAATAGGCCAACTAATAATTTCCAATCAAAAATTGCTTTCAAGTCTTTTTTCAATAATAAGTGCGTTCCAATTGCTATTATTGGAATAAGTAGGCCAAGTGGACCTTTAGAACACATCGCAAGTCCAATAAATAAAAATCCTAGTACAAGATCTATCCATTTAGAATATTTATAATACTGAATAAGTTTTGCAGTTGAATATGTTATCGCTCCTATAAGAATTGTATCTGTTCTTACATCTATGTTTATCATGAAAAAAGCAATTGAAGAGAGAAGCATTAAACTACTGTATTTTCCAACTCTATTGTTATATAGTTCTTTTCCTATTAAATAAGTTCCATAAGCAGCAATAAGCGTAAAAACAAATGATGGAAGCCTAAAAGCAAACTCATTTATTCCAAAGATTGAAAAACTAAAACTACTTAGCCAAAAGAGTAACGGGGGTTTGTCTAAATAATCTAATCCATCTAATTTTATTTCAAGAAAACTTCCTGATTCTAACATTTGTCTAGATAATTCAGCGTATTGAGAGGAATCTAATCCTAAGAGTGGAAGACTTAATCCATAGATATAGATGAAGATAATAGAGAGGGAAATTATTCCCAATAGTTTATTCTCTAATGTCCAATTTCTCATTTCTTATGAATTGAGTTTTAAGTGGTCTTTCTGAAATGTTCCAAATAAATCCTTCAAGTTTTTGATTTTCTATTGGTGTTGAAATGATAGCATTCATTTTTGCAGTTGGTTGATTGCTAAAATTCAAAGTTTTAATTTGATTACTATCTAGTATGATAGTTAACTCAGAACATTGTGTTTTATTGTAATCAGCCAAAGGTTCTTTATTTTCTTTTTCTATGTAATATAAAGTTTCTCCATTTCCTTTTACATAGATACTTTTAATTGCATTTTCTAAAAAAATACTTTCCATATTATTTCCTTTAATCTGATTAAAGTGAATAGAGTCAGCTAAAGACAAAATCAGACTATTTTCATAGATATTCATTTTGTTAATTGTTCCATTCCAAAGTTTTAATTGAATAAAATCTCCAGAGATTTGATTTTCATTTGACCATAAAAAAGGTTGTTTAAATAACTCCATTATTGAGTCGCCTTGTTTATAAGAAATTGAATCACAGATTCCTTGAATATCATTTTTAAAGAATTTCACATTATTGAACCCTCTTAAGAAGTTTAAATTATTTGAATCATTTGTACTAATGAATTGATCGGCTATAATATGCAAAGTGTCTTGCTGGTAATGATGAGAAAGAAGCGCATTTCCTTTTACTAAAGAAGAATCTTTATTTTCATCATGAAATGCATAATCACCATGAATTAATTGCTTTTTAGATGTGTCATTTAAAACAACGTTCCCATAGACTTTTCCAATGCCTAAATTACTATCATAAAAAATGCTGTCACCTGACAGAATTTGTTCTTCAGAAATTATCATTGCGTTATTCCAAAAAGAAGATTGATCATTTTTAGTATCATACCATCCTTTATTACAAAAAATAGTATTCTGTTTAGACGTAATTGTACTAGGTCCTTTGAAATCAGCTATTTCTGATTCTGTATGGTAAATTAATGTGTCAGAAATCATTTTGTATTTTGGATGTGTTAATTCAACACTGTCTTTAAAAAAAAGAGTCTTTGATTCACTGTGGTATACCCCTTTTTTACTTGTTAGCTTGTTTTGAGACTTTGTACTATTTATATGTGCCCGATTGTTATAATAGGCTCGTTTAGCTTTTAAATCATACATTAATTTTTTAGTAGAAAGACTTAAATCTTTCTCTTTAAAAGTGACATTCCCAGTTATTTCTGCTTTTCGGTTGTTACCATTATAAAAAAGAGTGTCTCCTCTCATTTCTAACGTATCATTTTGAACAATTTTGATGTTATTAAAGGCTTCAAAAGAATTTGTTTTAGTATAAACGTAAGCACTGTCACAAGACATGATAGCACCATCGTGTTCTAAAATCACATTTCCTTTTAAAATCTGAGCATCTTTTATTTCTTTTTTATACTCTAAAATGTCTGCATTTAGGATGTTGATTTTATTCTCTTGAGAGCAAATGAAGAATGGCAATAGCCATAGTAAAAATGATATCGAAAATTGATTTTTCATTTGCAATTAATGAACGAGGAAAAACAAAATAAAGTATTGATATCCCTAATCTATTTAAGACTTTGAATTGTCTATCGTCTGCTTTCTATCTGGTCCAACAGAAACAATTGAGATAGGAGTTTCCAATTCTTTTTCAAGAAAATTAATGTAATTCTTTAATTCTAAAGGAAGTTTGTCTGCCTCTGTTAATTCTGTTAAATCTGTGTTCCAACCATCAAAATCTATGTAAACTGGCTGAACATTGTTGTCTATATTATAAGGGAAATAATCAATTTTATCTCCTTTATGTAAATAATGGGTGCAAACTTTAATTTTGTCAAACTGGTCAAGAACATCTGCCTTCATCATTGATAATTCGGTAACTCCATTTATCATTATGGCATACTTTAAAGCAGGTAAATCAATCCATCCACAACGTCTTTCTCTTCCAGTTGTAGCTCCAAATTCATGTCCTAGCTGTCTGATTTTTTCTCCAGTTTCATTGTCTTCTTCTGTTGGGAAAGGACCACTGCCAACCCTAGTACAATATGCTTTGAAAATTCCAATAATACGTTTTATTTTATTTGGGGCTATTCCAAGACCAGTACAAGTTCCCGCTGTTATTGTATTACTTGATGTTACAAAAGGATAAGTTCCAAAATCAATGTCTAATAAAGTACCCTGAGCACCTTCAGCTAAAACTTTTTTCCCAGCTTTAATGGCATTGTTTAAGTAATGTTCACTATCAATTGCATTGAGTGATTTAATGAGCTCAACTCCTTCAAAAAAATCTTTTTCTAATTCATCTAAATTGATTTCCATAGAGTAAAAATTAAGTAATGTAGAGTGTTTAGCTACTAAATTTTTGTATTTCTCTGGGAAATTAGCTTCAAATAAATCACCTACACGGATTCCATTTCTTCCAGTTTTATCCATGTAAGTTGGACCAATCCCCTTAAGAGTAGACCCTATTTTTTTCGCACCTTTAGCAATTTCAGATGCTTTGTCAAGCAACTTGTGTGTAGGTAATATAATGTGAGCTTTTTTTGAAATAAGTAATTGCTCTTTAATATTTACACCAAGTGGAAGGAGTTTGTCAATTTCTTGTTTTAATATAATCGGGTCGATTACAACTCCATTTCCAATAACATTTTTAACTCCTTTTCTAAATATACCAGATGGAATTGTGTGTAAAACATGTTTAATACCATCAAATTCAAGTGTGTGGCCAGCATTAGGACCTCCCTGAAATCTTGCAATTATATCATATTCTGGTGTAAGAACATCTACAATTTTACCTTTACCTTCATCTCCCCATTGGAGTCCTAAAAGAACATCAGCTCCCATATTAGTTGTTTTTTATTTTTTCTAGTGAATTAATAGCTTCATTAGTGTTTTCTTCAATTTTAAATACGGTATTTAATTTTGAGACTAATAAAAGTTCATTTATAGTTTTGGGGACTTTTGTGATTATTGTATCGCCACCCATGTTTCGAGATTTTGTGAGAATTGTTATTAACGCACCTAGTCCACTACTATTTAAATATTCTAATTTTTCAAAATTAACTATTACATGATTCTTATCATTTGTAATCTGTTTTGTAACATTTTGGTGAAGCTTTTGAGCATCTTCATGAATCATTAATCTGCCCTCAAGTAATACGAGAAGAAAATTATTTTTATCTGTTATGGTAAATTTAAACATAGTTAAGATTTTCGTTTGCCGTAAAAATAAAGTGAGTGGTCATTAATTTCTAAATCAAATATATCTTCTAGAGTTTTTCTAATGTGTTGAATTCTTGGGTCACAAAATTCTATGACTTCACCCTGGTCTAAAATGATATGATCGTGTTGTTTAAATTCAAATGATTTTTCAAAAAAAGATATATTTTGTCCAAATTGGTGCCTTCTAATTAATTTACAGTCTAGCAATAATTCAATTGTGTTGTATAACGTTGCTCTACTGACTCTGTAATTTTTGTTTTTCATGTTTTTATACAGACTTTCAATATCAAAATGGCCTTCGATATCATAGATTTCTGTAAGTATAGCAAATCTTTCGGGCGTTTTCCTGTGCCTTTTTTCAGCAAGATATTCTGAAAAAATATCTCTTACTTTTATTTGATTACTTTTCTCTATTTCCATAGTCATGAAAAATCAATAATTCATGCAAATTTATAATTAATGCAATCGAAAAATACTATTTGTTTATAAATGATGAAATTGTTATGAAATATCACTTTGCTCCATTCTTTCTACCTGGCTAATGCTTTCAATATTTTGTAGCTTTTGAATTAGATTTTCTAAATGGTGTTTATCATATACATACAGCATTATTTCACCCTCAAAAATACCGTCATCAGAATTAAAATTAAGTGATTTCATGTTCACTTTTTCCTGTTCAGAAATAATAGAAGTAAGTTCATTAAGTAACCCAACATCATCAATTCCAATAAATTTAATTCCAGCCATAAAATATTCAAGCTTATCAGCTTTCCATTTTGCAGGTATAATTCTGTAAGAATAATTAGCTCTTAATTGTTTTGCATTAGGGCAATTAGACCGATGTATTTTTATGCCATCGCTAATGGTTACAAAGCCAAATACATTATCTCCAGGAAGTGGGTTACAACAGGGTGATAATTTATAATCCAACTTTGCATCAGAACCTTCACCAATTAATATTTCTTCTGTACTTTTAGAAACTTTACTGATTAAAGCTTCAAAAGAATTTTTTATTGTTTTAGTTATTGAACCAAACTTTAGTCGCCCCCCCTTAATTACAATTTCTTTTATTTTCTTTAAATCTAGCTTGCCTTTTGCTATTTGGAAATACATTTCTGTATGTTCATCTAATTTATAGAGTAGTAACAACTCTTTTAAATTTTTTTCATCAAAATCAACTTTTAAACCAGATAATTTTCTTATTAATATTTCTTTTCCGTCTTCTGCAATTACTTTTTTCTCATCTTTTAAAGATTGTCTTATTTTGTTTCTAGCTTTAGATGTAACTATAAAATCTAACCAACCCTCTTTAGGTTTTTGATTTTTTGATGTCAATATCTCTACTTGGTCTCCACTTTTAAGTGAATAACTTAAGGGGACGAGCTTAGAGTTTACTTTTGCTCCAATACATTTTGCTCCAATTTCTGTGTGAATTCCAAAAGCAAAATCTAATGGTGTAGCATTTTGTGGTAAAGTGTGTAATTCTCCCTTTGGAGTAAAAACAAATATTTCATCAGAGTATAAATTGTTGGTTTTAAATTCATTTATGAAATCTAATGCATCTGAAGATTTATTTTCAATAAGGTCTCTAACTTGATTTATCCATTGGTCAAAGCCACTATCAGAAGCACTTTTTTCTTTGTATTTCCAATGTGCAGCAAGCCCTTTTTCAGCAATTTCATCCATTCTCTTAGATCGAATTTGCACCTCTACCCATTTTCCAGTCGGACTCATTACTGTAGTATGTAAAGATTCATAACCATTTTGTTTAGGATGAGAAATCCAATCTCTTAGTCTTTCTGGGTTTGGAATGTAATGATCTGTTACTAGTGAATATGCTTTCCAGCATTCTGATTTTTCTTCATTTGGTTTTGAATCAATAATTATTCTAATGGCGAAAACATCAAAAATTTCTTCAAAATCAACACCTTTTTCATTTATTTTTCTGTTTATAGAATTAATCGCTTTTGTTCTGGCTTTAATAGTATAGTTTATACCTTGTTCATCTAAAGATTTTTTAATTGGAGAACAGAACTTTTGAATAAATCTTTCTCTGACAGGTTTAGTTTTTTCTAATTTCTTTTCAATTTCACTGTAGCTTTCTTGGTTCATGTATTTGAAAGATAAATCTTCCAATTCTGTTTTTATATTATTTAATCCCAAACGATGAGCTATAGGAGCATATAAGAAAGATGTTTCAGATGCAATTTTTAGTCTTTTATCATCTCGCATTGAACCAAGTGTTCTCATGTTATGAAGTCGGTCTGCAAGTTTAATTAGTATTACTCTAATATCCTCTGGGATAGTAAGAAGCATCTTCCTGAAATTTTCGGCTTGAGCAGATGTTGTAAGATCAAAAACCCCAGAAAGTTTTGTTAGGCCATCTATTATATTTCTAACATTGGAATTGAAAAGCTTATTTATATCATCTAAACTTAGCTCTGTATCTTCGACCGTGTCATGAAGTAATGCACAAATTATTGAAGTTGGGCCAAGTCCAATTTCGTCTGAACAAATTCTAGCTACTGCTATAGGGTGTAAAATGTAGGGTTCACCAGATTTCCTTCTCATGTGTTTATGAGCATCAACAGCCACATCAAAAGCTTTTCTAATGTCTTTAGTTTCTTCCTTAGAGCGATTGCTCTTCATAGAACGAAGAATACCTCTATAGGCATTTAAGATTTGTTTATTTTCTTTTTCTTCGTTAATCGCCATGAATTATTTACTAGGTAAAATTTTAGTAGATACTCTCCCAAAACCTATTCTTAATCCATTTTTTTCACTGTATCCTTTCATTATAATAGTATCGTTGTCGTTAATGAATTTTCTTTGACTACCATCAGGCATATCTACAGGTTTCGTTCCTTTCCAAGATATTTCTAACATTGATCCATAAGACCCCTCATCTGGACCTGAAATAGTTCCTGATGCTAGTAAATCTCCACAATTAATATTACAGCCATTCACTGAATGATGAGCCAGTTGCTGGTTCATGTTCCAATACATGTATTTGTAATTACTGTTGCTAATTATTTTTGCCTGGCCATTTTCAGGAATCAAAGAAACTTCAAGCTTAATGTCCAAATGTTTATTTCCTTCATAATTCAGGTAGGGTAGAACCTTGGGCTCTTGTACAGGACCTGGAATTCTAAATGGTTCTAATGCATCTAAAGTTACAATCCATGCAGACATTGAACTTGCAAAATTTTTAGCTAAAAAAGGACCTAATGGAACATATTCCCATTTTTGAATGTCTCTTGCCGATAAGTCGTTGAATAAACACATTCCAAAAATATAATCATCTGCTTCTTTGGTCGTTATATGCTCACCGAGTTCTTTACCTTGATAAGTGATAAATCCCATTTCAAGTTCAAAGTCAAATAATTTACAAGGACCAAAGACAGGAGGCGAATTTTCATCTGGTTTTTGTTGACCTTTTGGGCGATGAACGGGAGTGTCAGAAATTATAATTGACGAAGATCTTCCGTGATAACCAACTGGAATGTGTTTCCAATTTGGAAGAAGTGCATTGTTTGGATCTCGAAACATACACCCTACATTGTATGCATGCTGCTCACTAGAGTAAAAATCAGTGTAATCACCAATTTTAACAGGAAGATGCATTGTAGCATCTTCCTGAGAGGAAATTACCCGTTTTACATCTTCAATGTTGTTTTTAAGTTCAGTAGATTCGGAATTTAAAAGGTCAGAAATTCTATTCCTTAATTTCCTTGTTGCTAATTTTCCATGAATCATCATGTCGTTTAAATAGCAATTGTCAAAATCCGCAAGTTGAAATCCCAAATTAGCTAAGTATCCTAATTCAAAAAGTTCTTTTAAATCTAAAATTTCATTTCCTATAGCCACTCCGATCCTTGCAGATGATTTGTTAATTGAAAAAACGCCAAAAGGTAAATTTTGAATAGGAAAATCAGATTTTTGATTAACGTCTATCCAAGAACTTAGTTCAGGATTATTTGCTTTAATTGTCATAGTTTAATTTTTTTACCATTTAAATAATGGTTTATTAGCCATTAATTCGTTCACCATATTTTTGATCTCTAAGAGTTTAGAATCGTTATCGAAATTTATAATTGTTTGATCTATTAAATCTACAATTTCAATTATTTCGTCTGTATTAACTCCTCTTGTTGTTATTGCAGCTGTCCCTAATCTTATTCCACTAGTTATAAAGGGAGATTGAGTGTCAAAAGGGACCATGTTTTTGTTTACAGTTATTTCTGTTTTTCCAAGAGCAATTTCAGCTTCTTTACCATTAATATTTTTAGATCTTAAATCTAAAAGCATTGAGTGGTTTTCTGTTCCACCTGATATAATGTCATATCCTTTCTTTGTCATTTCATTAGCCATAACGGAGGCATTTTGAATGACAGATTTGCAGTAAGATTTAAACTCATCTGATTGCGCCTCTCCAAAAGCTATTGCTTTTGCTGCAATTACATGCTCTAATGGACCACCTTGAGATCCAGGGAAAACAGCAGAATCTAATAATGAAGTTATTGTTCTTGTTTTGCCAGATTTTAATTTTAGGCCCCAAGGATTGTCGAAATTTTCGCCAACCATAATTACACCTCCTCTAGGACCTCTTAAAGTTTTATGAGTTGTTGTTGTAACAATGTGACAATAAGGAAGAGGGTCGTTTAAAAGATTAGCTGCTATTAGCCCAGATGGGTGAGATATATCTCCAAGTAATATAGCGCCAACTTTATCTGCAATTGCTCTAAAAGCTTTGTAATCCCAATCTCTTGAATAAGCTGATGCACCACAAATTATCATTTTAGGTTTTACTTTAACAGCTTGCTCTTCTAGCTTATTGTAATCAATTAAGCCAGTTTGCTTTTCAACACCATAAAAATTGGGTTGATATAATTTTCCAGAAAAGTTTACAGATGATCCGTGCGTTAAATGTCCGCCATGGGAAAGGTCAAATCCTAAAATTTTATCACCTGGGTTTAAACAAGCTAACATAACAGCCGAATTTGCTTGAGATCCTGAATGGGGTTGTACATTTGCCCAAGATGCCCCAAAAAGAGCTTTAATTCTTTCAATAGCAATTGTTTCTATTTGATCTACAATTTCACAACCACCATAATACCTTTTGTAAGGCAATCCTTCTGCATATTTGTTAGTTAAGACGGACCCCATTGCTTGCATAACTTGATTACTTACAAAGTTCTCTGAGGCAATAAGCTCTATACCATTTGTTTGTCGATGTTTTTCAGCATCAATTAATTCAAAAATCTGATTGTCATTTTTCATCTCTTAATCTTTGTTGCAAATTTATAAATTTACTTGTTAGATGATGTGTTTAATAGTAGATAAACTTTAAAAATCATTAACATAGAAATAACGATAAGTGAAGATTGTAAAAAATGACTTATTTCAATTGAAATGTAGTAAAAAGAATAGCTGTGATTTAAGGAGTCTGATATGGTGCTAAAATAATATGCTAGTAACGAAAAACAGCTGAGAATAAATGTTATTGGCAAGAAAAAAGTGAGGCCTTTTTTTTGAAAAATATTTTCTGATATAAAAATAGTTGTGAGCTGAAAAGTGCAAATGAATAGCAGACTAAAAACCCATTTTATTTTTTCTAATTCTGGTATAGATAAATGATTGATAATAGAGAATATTCTACTATCAGTCATGTTGAAAGTTGTTGAGATTCCGTTTCTAAAATGAGATAAATAATGTATTTGAAAATTTATATTTTGAAAAACATAATCTCTAAAAAAATCAAGAAATAAACTGGAAATAATTAAAGTGAATATTATGGTAAATTTTTTACTCATTTTTTTTAGATAAAGAGCTAAATTTTTTTGTCCATAAATACCATAAAAGAAAAATAAACGAATAAATAATTACTTGAAAAGTGACATTGTGATTGAAATTTAAGAATAATGGATTGTAAGCTTGTATAATTGTGAGAATAGCAATTCTAATAACATTAATAAAATGTAGAATTATTACTCCTAACGGGATGTACCAAAGTTTTGTTTTAAAATCTCCAGGAAATGCAATTATGAAAATTGAGAAAACTCCAAAAAGTTTAAGTCCATTACAAGGTTCTCCAATCCAAACACCGTGATTGTATTTAGTGTCTTGAATTAGTGTTACAACCATGTCAGAATAGATTTCAATTTGCGGTTGGTAACCTAAAATAGAAAGAAAATAATTTGATTGCTCGGCAAGTAAAATAGAAATACTTTTTTTAATATCTACTTGTTGAGAATTTGATGAAAGTAGCTTGTCAAATTCATAAATAAAATGATAAAAGCTAAACCAAATAATAATTCCTGCAAGAAATAGGAGTATGAATCTAAACGATTTACTTCTAAATAATTCTCGTAGATCAGATAAATTCAAAAAAGATCAATGTTTAGTTTTCAAAAAGTCGTAAAATGATTTGCCACCAAAAAAAGCGCCAATAGCTACTAAAATACTTATGCCACCATCAATTGGAACACAAGGGGGTGGCCAGCAAGGAGCTCCACCAGGCCCACCTGGAGGGCTACCTTGAGCTAGAATAATTACACTTGAGAAAATTAGTATAATTGTTAGTGTAGTGGGGATTATTTTGTTCATTTGTAATCAAAGATAAATTTGTTTTTGAAATATTCTTATTATTTAACTATAATAGTTTTATTTTTAATGATAAATTTTTTCACTCAAGTAAAAAACATTGGAAAGTTTAAAAAATAATTTTTCTGCTAAAATAATATCATTTAATGATTTTAAATGGTTGTTAAAGGCTGTTTCTAAAAGTTGGTATTTCTTTCTTTTGTTTCCTATTATTTTCTTTTTTTTGGGGTTATACTATAAACACAAAATAGTACCTAATTATGCATCCAAAATTGAAATTCTTCTAAAATCAAATGATGTTTATGATTATCAGGAAAATATTTATTCAAATGTGGGCTTTTATAATTACTATGGTGATGTTACCAATCAAATCAGAATTATTACATCCTATGATTTAATTGAGCAAACATTATCTAAACTAGATTTTTCGAAATCTTATTTTATTGAAGGTAGGTTGAATACTAAAGAATTTTTCAATGGTATGCCATTTGACATTTCAATTAATATACTTGATAATAATCTTTATGAAAAACCAATTGATTTTAAAATTTTAGATGAAAATAAATATTCTATTTCTTATGAGTTACAAGGTGAAAAGGTAATTCGTACCCACCATTTTGACTCAACAGAAATTTCTGTAGATTATTCTATTAATTCTAATTTGTCAAAATCTTTTAATATTGAAAATAGTATTGGTATTAATTACAAAGTTGTTATTCATTCTATGAATTATTGGGTAAGAAGAATCTTAAGTAATTTAAAAGTGAATAATGTTGAATTCACTTCTATACTATCATTAGAATTAAATGATGAAGTTCCAATTAGGTCGAAAATATTTTTAGATTCTTTAGCTCAAGTCTACATCAATTACACAATTCAAAATCAATTCAAAATCAATGAAAATACTTTAAGATACATTAACGTTCAATTAGACGAAGTGGTTTCAATAATGGATTCTATTGAATATGATTTGCAAAATGTAAGAGATAAAAAAGGAATATTAGACATTGATAAAGAATCTAATGAATATTTTAGGGATCTTATGACGCATGAGTCGTTGAAAAGACAATTGAAATTAAAAAATAAATCTTTAATAAGTTTGAAAGATTATATTCTTACAGTTCAAGATGAAAATGTTATTCCTCCATCTATATTTATTATGGATGATGATATTTATTTAGATCAATCAATTTCTAAGTTTTATCAATCACAACTTAAAAAAGTTGATTTGAAATATGGTGTTAAAAAAGAGCATCAGGATTTGTTAAAGTTGAACGAGTCTATTGCCAATCAAAGAAGAGACATCCTTAATTACATTGATAATACTGAAAAGGCACTCGAACAAAAAATTATAGATGAAGAAAATGAAATTAAACATTTTAAAAAATTGGTTAGAAATGTTCCTAAATCAGAAAGAGAATTAGAAGCAATAAATAGAAAACTAGAGGTTAGTGAAAGGTTATATACTTTTTTATTAGAAAAAAGAGCAAACACATATATAGCAAGATCAGGAATAATTCCTCAGACCAAAGTGATTGAAAAAGCAAGGCTTTTAGGTAGAATAGATAATGACTCCGAGTCGTTAACATATTTGTTTATTCTTTTCGGTTTAATTGCAGCATTAATTTTATCTATTTTAAAGCATTTAGTTTTTAATAAAATTGAAACTATCACTGAAATAAGTTCGGTATCTGATTTTCCTATTCTTGGTGGAGTCCCTCTAATAGATATGGAAGAAGATGTATTATTAGCAGAAATAATTTCAAAATCTAATTTTGCAGAATCTTTAAGAAATATTCGTACTTCTATGAGTTTTTTTAATGGAAATGAAACTGATAATAAATTAAAATCATTTTTAATTTCATCTATTCATCCTGGAGAAGGTAAAACATTTATGAGTGTAAATCTTTCAAGAATAATTAGTAGAACAGGAAAAAAAGTCCTTTTGGTAGATTTTGATTTACACAAACCAAAAATTCATAAAGTCTTAAAATTAGATACTAAAATTGGTAATTCTAATTTTTTATCTGGTTCAGTATCTCTTAATGATTTAATTCAAGAATTTGAAGAGAATTTATTTGTTTTACCTTGTGGAGTTGTACCGCCAAACCCTTCTGAATTAGTTTTGTCTGATAGAGTTGATCAAATAATTGAGTATGCTA
Source organism: Flavobacteriales bacterium (assembly GCA_029243225.1). Taxonomy (GTDB): domain Bacteria; phylum Bacteroidota; class Bacteroidia; order Flavobacteriales_D; family Parvicellaceae. The sequence goes on along the minus strand of JAQWSL010000100.1, from coordinate 32,070 downwards.
AGGATAATTTTGATTATTTATTTTTAGATACTCCACCTGTTGGATATGTAAGTGATGGACTTTATCTATCTTCAAAGGTGAATTCAAGTATTTTTGTAATGAATGTTAAGAAGGCAAATAATAAGGGAATTGCATTTATTGAAGATGTTGTAAAGAAGAATAAAATTAAAAGTGTTGGCTTGATTTTAAATGGAATTAAGTTTAAAAAATGGAGTTATTACGGTAAGTATGGATATGGATATGGATATGGATATGGATATGGGTATGGTCAAGAAAAGGAATAATTGAAAACTTCACTATACTTTTAAATTTAAATTTTGAAAAAAGCAAAGATATATCTATCTGATGAAGGTTATGGGCATATTGTAAGACAACAAGCAATAATTGAGCAAATAAATTCCTTGTCAAATAATTCAATATCATTTTCTTTACAAACTCATAAGTTTATTAATGTTTCTAAAGAAATCAATACTGTTGATGAATTTATTGATAAATACAATAATATTTCTTGGCATAAGAAAAAAAATGGGTCACCAGATCTTATTAAAATAAAAAAGCATTTTAAGGATTATGAAATTAAGTCCAAATCATTCATTAATTCTGAAGAAGATTTTTCTAAATACAATTTTATTATTTCTGATTTTGTTTATGAAGCATTTGAACTAGCTTCATTAAACAACATACCTTCATTTGGAGTTGCTCATTTCACTTGGGATTGGTTTTTTAGTAAATTATACCCTCCACCATTATCATCAAAAACACTTGATTTGTTTTTTAAGTATGCCAACAAGGCAACAACAATATACTTCCCTCCTTTTACACCAAAAGAAATTATAAATCATTATGAAAATGCTAAAGAAATGCCACTTATAATAAGAAACAATCATAGTTTTAAAACAATAAAAGAGAATACATTATTTAAAGTTTTAATTATTGATAGTGGTTCAGGTTTGTTAAAAAATTCAATAGATTTTGCAATGAAAAAAGTAAAAGAATTGGATGATTTTCAATTTTATGTTGCAGATGGTTATTATTCTGATTCTTTAAATGTTAATACTTTGAAAAAGGGAGAACTTATGATTGATTATATCCATGAAATGGATCTAATAATTAGTAGAGCGGGTTTTAATACTATATCTGAATGTATTGCTTACAGGATACCTATGTTATTGATTGGTGAAGCAATGAATCCAGAAATCAACGAAAATATAATTAATTTAAAGATTGCAGGTTTGGCCTCGTTTATTTCACTCGAAGAGTTTGAAAAAAGGTTGAAAACATTTCTTCCTTCTTTTGTGAAGAATGAATATAAATCATTAAGATTAAACATGGAAAATCATCAAATAAATTTGAATGGTGCAGAATTAATTGCCGAAGACATTTTAAAAAATATAAATTGAGAATTATTGCAATTATACCGGCTAGAGGAGGATCTAAACGCCTTTTGAAAAAAAACATTCATCCATTTAAAGGAAAACCTTTATTGGCCTATACTATTGAAGCATGTTTTAAATCTTCTTTTATTAATGATGTTTATGTTAGTTCAGATGATGTTGAAATATTAAATGTTGCTGAGCAGTATGGAGCCAAATCATTAATGAGAGATTCAGAGTTGGCTGATGACTTGACGCCTAAAATTGTAGCTATAAGATCAGCATTGAAACAACAAGCATTGTTAAAAGATGGTGATCCAGATGTTGTGATAATTCCTCAGGCTAATTCTCCTGAAATCACAAATATTGCAATTGATGATGGCTTTGATTTAATGAAGAAATATAATTTATGGGAAGTAATGTCAGCAGATAGTAACGGTGTTCAAAATGCTGCATTTAGAATTGTAAGGGTTGACCAGATAAATAATAATTTTTTAAGTGCTCATTGTGGTTTTGTGACATTCGATTGTTTGGACGTTCATACTATTGAAGATCTTAATTTCTTAGAACAAAAATTTTAATATGTGTGGAATTGCAGGATATATTGGCAAATCGCCAATATCAAACAAGCAAGTTTTGGACACTATCAATGTGATGAAAAATAGAGGGCCTGATTTTCAGGATTTCATTTGTTTTTCAAATGCTGGTCATTTTGTTACTCTTATTCATTCAAGATTGTCAATTATTGATTTAGATTCAAGATCTAATCAACCTTTTATTAGAAAGCATTGTATTCTTGTTTTTAATGGAGAAATATATAATTATATCGAAATTAGAAAAGAACTTGAAAGCTTAGGTGCTGTTTTTAAAACAAATTCTGATACAGAAGTTTTAATTCAATCATACCTTTATTTTGGTGAAAATTGTGTCAATAAATTTGAAGGAATGTGGAGCTTTGCTTTGTATGATAAAATTAAGAATAAGCTCTTTTTATCACGTGATAGATTTGCTGAGAAACCTTTGTATTATCACGAAACAGCAAGCGGATTTTATTTTTCTTCAGAAGTTAAAGCAATTAAAAAGTTGTGTGGGAAAAATTTAACAGTAAATAATAATCAGTTATTTAGGTATCTTGTTAATGGTCATAAATCTCTTTATAAAACATCTGAAACATTTTATGATGAGATAAAAGAAGTTGATTATGCTTCAAATTTGATTATTGAAAATACTGAGATTAAAACATATAAATAATGGAAGCCTTCATATACACCTAAAAATATTTCTGAATCTGATGCAATTGATGGAATAAAGCATTATTTGAAAAAGAGTTTAAAGCTAAGATTAAGATCTGATGTTCCTTTGGCATTTTGCTTGAGTGGAGGAGTCGATTCTGCAAGTTTAGTTTCATTAGCAGCAAAAGAATTTAATTATGATGTGTCTTCTTTTTCAATTATAGATAGCGATAAAAGGTACGATGAGTATGAAAATATTATGTCGACAGTAAATGATATAGGTTGCAAAAGTTATAAAGTGAAATTAGACTCTAAAGCAGACAATATTTCAAGACTTGAGAATTTAGTTAAATATCATGATGCTCCTGTGGCAACTATTAGTTACTTTGTTCATTCTATGTTGTCTGAAGCAATAGCTTCTAAAGGATTTAAAATTTCGATTTCAGGAACCGCTGCAGATGAGATTTTTACAGGATATTATGACCATTTTAATCTACATCTTTATAATGTAAGAAATGATAAAGATTTCGAGTCATATTTAAATGATTGGAAAAAATTCCCGCTTAAATATATTCGTCATCCATATTTTAAAAAGCATGATTTATATTTCAACAACCCTATGCTAAGAGAGCATATTTATTTAAATAGTAATAAATTTTTAGAATATCTAAACATTCCATTTAAAGAAAATTTCACAGAATCTAATTATACATCTTCTTTACTTAGAAATAGAATGATTAACGAATTGTTTCATGAAGTTGTAAGAGTTATTTTACATGAAGATGATTTGAACTCTATGTATTATTCATTAGAAAATAGAAGCCCTTTTTTGGATAAAGAATTATTTGAATTTGTTTATTCTATACCAAGTAAACTTCTTATTAAAAATGGTTATGCAAAATATTTACTAAGAGAGTCAATGGCGGGAGTTCTAAATGATAAAGTTAGACTAGATCGTGAGAAAAAAGGATTTAATGCATCTATAAATTCAATAATAGATTTTAATAATAAAAACCATATTGAATATTTATTAGATGATTCTAAAGTTTTTGATTTTGTGAACAAAGAAAAAATAGAAACATTATTAAAAAGGAAAGAATATTCAAATAGTTTTAAAAAGTTTATATTTAATTTCATTAATGTTAAGATTTTCCTCTCATAATATTTTCAAATTTTCTATCCAACTGGTTGTTGTTATTTTGCTTTTTTCTAGATTCCTATATTTGGATCAAGATGTTCCCTCTTACATGGTTTCTGGGATTTCTCAAGAGGATGAGTCATATTATTCTATAGGAGGTTTGCTGCGGTATTATAATGATGTTGGTAAAACTGATCCAAATTTCAACACAACTTCATCAGATTTGGTTTGCTTGTATAGTACTCCTTTAACCTATTTGTCATTTCATCTTTTTGGTAACAATTACTGGGGGTTAAGATTTGGTGTTCCATTTATATCTTTAATTGTTGTTTTTTTTCTCTTTAAGATTTCTTGTAAAGAACTAAAAAATGATTCATTTTCAAAATATTTTTTACTATGCTTTTTGCTATCAGATTTTTATTTTTTCACTTTTTGTAGGTTTCAAACTCCTCAGATATATTCAATTTTAATTTTAAGCTTTTCTTTATTTTGTTTTTATTATATAAAGAATATAAATAAACAATTATTTGTTGTTTCTTTTTTGGCTATTTCATCTATTTTATTTGTCTATATATATAATGTGTTTTTTGCTTTAGGTGTTTGCTCATATTACCTTATTTTTATAATTAATCAAAAGAATTTTAAACTGATTATTCCTTTGTTTTTAGGAGGGATTACTGCCTTTATTTTGTTTTTAATTACTATTGCATTATTGGGCAATACACTTGAAGACTATTTGAATATTTTCATTACTTTTAATTCTAAAAGAAGTGCATTTTCAATAGAAAGTAATTTTGGAATTTCAACTATTATTATTTCTGGACTGAAGAATTTAAGTTCAGTTTTCTTTACAAATCTTTTTAGATATAATAATATTTGGCTATTCTTTTTAATTTTTTATTTCACATATAGATTCAAAGAAATATTTTATAGAGGTTTTAAACTTTTTAAATCTGATTTATTATTAGTAATAATTTTATGTGCTTTTTTACAATCTATATTCCTTAATAGTTACCCTTTTAAAAAATGGATTGTATTACTTCCAATTGTGTTTTGTTTTGGCTTAGAGTTTTTCAAAAAAAATAATAATTCTGAAAAGAATAAATCAGTTTTAATTTCTATTCTATTGACAATTCCATTAGTTATATATTCATACAAATTGAATTATTCTGTTAATTATTGGAATAGCTTTAATTATGGCTATTATGCCAATTTATCATTTTTTATTTCCATTATTCCTCTTCTAGTTTTTGGCATTTTTAGTTTTCTTATTTTAGTTAAAAGCAATTTAAAAATTATGTATACTGGTTTTTCTTTTTGTATTATTTTAATGTTTTTAATAATAAGTAATGTCTATTATATAAATAAGAAATTTGAAATAAGAGACTATTTGACTGAAATAAGACCTTTGTTAGAGGGGAATTATTTAATAGATGGTTTTCCGCATTCTTATAGTTTGTATACTAATTCTGTGCCGATATTAAATCCTTATTCACTTAATAGTGAAAAATATTCATTTGATAAATTATATTTGCAATATGATGACAAGAAAAAATATTTATTGTTTAAAAAAATGCGAGGTGATTTATTTTTTTATAATAAAATTGATTCTTCTAAATTAACTTTATTAGATACAAAACATCTTTTGTATTATGATTTAAAATTATATGAATTAAAATAATATGTTTATAATTTCAGAAATATCTCCACAATTTAGCGGTAAAGTTGAAGTCGCTGAACAAATGATTCTACAATCTAAATTAGCTGGTGCCGATGCAATAAAAGTACAGCTTTATACAGACACTCAATTTGGTTCTGAAAGAGCTTATTTGTCTATGTCTTTTGAAGACCTTAAAAGACTTAAAATTTTTGCAGACAACTTAAATATTCCTCTTTTTGCAACACCTTTTACCTTTGATAGATTAGATTGGTGTATAAAGTTGAATTTGCCATATCTTAAAGTAGCGGCAAGAATGCATTTAGAAATGCCTGATCTTGTGAAAGAGATAATGAAACAAAAAATACAAACATTTGTTTCAATACCTTCAGACTTAAACCCCAGTAAGGTAGAGAAGTTTGATCACGCTACATATTTGTATTGTGTTGTGAAATATCCAACTAGATTAGATGAATTTTCAATGCCAGATTTTCAAAAATCTTGTTTTAAGGGTGTTTCTGACCATACATTAGGAAATTCAGGAGCTCTTTTTGCCTCTGCTCATGGTGCAATGTTTTTAGAAAAACATTTTACTCTACAGCAATCTCATCAATACATTACAGAGCAAGCTCACTTAGGATCAATGAATATGCATGATTTAACATTAATTAAAAACATTTCAAAAGAGTTTGAAATTATTAGAAACATTTAGATCTAGCATTAATTTTTAAAATGAAAGAGAATAATTCGTCTGAAATTAAATGGACAAGAGTAATAGGTGAAGAACATAACTTGTTTAAATTAAAATTAAATGAGTTATTTAAGTACAAAGATTTACTTTTTAGATTTATTTACAGGGACTTTGTAACTCTTTATAAGCAAACTATTCTTGGTCCTATATGGTATTTTATTCAACCAATAATGATGATGCTTGCTTATGTCATTGTTTTTGGAAATATTGCTAAAATTTCAACAGATGGGATTCCTCAACCATTATTTTATTTGTCTGGTATTATTGTTTGGAATTATTTTTCAGAATGTTTTTTACAAACTTCCGATACTTTTAATGAAAATCAGAATTTATTCGGAAAGGTTTATTTTCCAAGATTAATAATACCTCTATCAAAATCAATATCTGGCTTATTAAAGTTTTGTGTGCAATTTTTATTATTTCTGTTTTTTTTCTTTTATTATTTGTATAATGGGGTTATAATAAACCCTAGCTATTACATTGCTTTGTTTCCTTTATTGTTAATTGTTATGGCAATGTTAGGTTTAGGTTTAGGTTTAGTTTTCACATCAATTACTGTAAAATATCGTGATTTAAAATTCTTCATTCAATTTGGAATACAATTATTAATGTTTGCAACTCCAATTATTTATCCTTTAAGTTCTATAGGTCATAGTGCATCTCAATTGAAAATTAGAACCTTTATGTATCTAAACCCCTTCACACATATTTTGGAAACATTTAGGTTTGTATTTTTAGGAAAAGGTGAAGTTTATATTGAAGGTTTAATATATTCTTTTGTGTTTTCCTTTATCGTCTTAGTTGTTGGGATATTAATTTTTAACAAATCAGAAAAAACTTTTATTGATAAAATATAATGAGTGATCTAGTATTGAAAATAGAAAGACTTGGTAAAATGTATAGACTGGGTCAGTTTGGGACTGGAACACTTTCTCATGATTTAAATAGCTTTATTGCGAAAATAAGAGGAAAAGATGACCCTGCTAAACTAATTACTCATAAAAATGAAAGAGATGTCAAAGCTATTCATGACTTTGTATGGGTTTTAAAAAACTTAAACCTTCATGTTAATAAAGGTGATGTTTTAGGAATAATTGGTAAAAATGGTGCTGGTAAATCAACATTGCTGAAATTGATTTCTCAAATTACATCTCCCACGGAAGGTTTAATTAAGTATAAAGGTAACATAGCTTCATTGTTAGAAGTTGGAACGGGAATGCATCCAGAAATGACTGCTAAAGAAAATATTTTCTTGAATGGAGCAATTTTGGGGATGAAAAAAGAAGAAATAAAAAAGAAATTTGATGATATTATTGATTTCTCGGGATGTCAAATGTATGTTGATACACCTGTTAAGCGTTTTTCATCAGGAATGCGTGTTAGGTTAGGTTTTGCAGTTGCTGCATTCTTAGAACCAGATATTTTAATTGTTGATGAGGTGTTGGCCGTTGGAGATTATGAATTTCAAAAAAATGCTGTTGGAAAGATAAAAGAAGTCAGTGAAAACGAGGGTAGAACGGTTTTATTTGTGAGTCATAATATGGGAAGCATTAGAAATCTATGCAATAGAGGGGTGGTTCTAAATCAAGGAGAAATATCATTTGAATCCAACAATATAGCAGACGTGATTGAACATTATCAAAAAGGAAATTCAATTAAGGAAATTAATTTTAATAAAGTTTCTAGGTCGGGGTTGGGTAATATTCAATTTAATGATTTTAAAATTCTCAACGTGAACAATGTTGAGACAAAACAATTTTGTATAGGTGACAATATTAGATTTTATTTAGGATTAGAGAATTATACCCAATCTAACCAATCTGTTCAAATTGCCATAGGATTTAGGAGTTCTGATGATAGAGTATGTTCAATGATAGGTAATGAATATTTAGATTATAATATTAGCTTGAAACCTGGATTTAATTCTGTTAAATGTGAAGTGTTCGAAGTGCCTTTCTCATCTGGTAAATTCATAATAAATGTAATTCTAAAAAAGAATCAAATTACAGAAGATTGGATTAAGGATTTAACGTATTTTGAGATACAGGGTGGAAGCTTTATTAGTGAAGCATATACTTATCCTAATAATTACAATGGTATTTATTTAAAACATAAATGGGATGATAAATGATTTTTTTTCTAAACAATCTCTTCTTTTAGTATTTATAAAGAAAATCTTAGGTAAAGACCCCTTTAATTATATTTCTGTTGAAAATAATTCTAAGATTAGTTATAATGGGACATTAATTAAAAAATATGTTTCTATAATTTCAAAGGGCAATTCTACTATTCAGATTGGTGATAATGTAATTCTTGAAAATGTTGTCATTTGTTGTGAGAGTAACTCGACTCTTGTAATACAGGATAATGTCGTAATAAAAAACACTGAAATCAGAGTGTTAAATAATTCTAAATCAAATATTGGAGTCCATACAATTATTGGGTCTTTTAAGATGCATCAAACAAATATTTATATTAATAGTGGTATTTTTTCAACTGCTAATAGATGTAAATTATTTTTAGAGAAAATTCAAGTTCGGTTTGGTGGAGAATTATCTATTGGGAGATATTCTGGATTTGGATTTTTCACTGATATAAGGTGTGATGAAAAGATTCAAATTGGTGATTATTTATTATGTTCTTATCATGCAACAATATATGATTCAAATATTCATTCTATTGATCCAGAATTAAGAAGAAAAAACATAAAAAATCAATTTCCAAATGGCCTAACTGATTTTGTTAAACCTAAAACAGCTCCAGTTTTAATTGGGCATAATGTGTGGATAGGAAAATATGCTGCAATTCTTAAAGGTTGTAATATTCATTCAAACTCTATAGTAGGTTTAGGTGCAGTTTTGTCAAATATCAAAGATTCTGAAACAAAAAATTATGTTAGCCAAAAACCAAGAATATTTTAAAAATTGATGTCTAGCCTTAAAAAGATATTAATAGTTTGTGAAAGAAATTCTCATAGAGCTCCAAGGTTATATAATGAATATTTAGTTCTTAAAAATGATTTTGATATACTTATTGCAGGTGATTTTAAACCAAATTACATAGATGAGAGTAGGTTCATAGATATTAATATTAATCCAATCATACTGAAAAATAAAAAAAAATCAAATTCAGGCATAAATTTTATTCATAATCAATTTTTAAAGCTTAAATTTTTATTTTCATTTGGTTTTGTTAAACCTAGAGATATCCCTTTTTTATATGATTTAAAATATTATTATTTAAACAGCAAATTAAAGGCATTAACCTTTGATATTCTTATTTATCATCATATTTCTTCCCTTCCATTTATGGTTTACTTTTCAAAAAAGAGTAAGAGTAAGTTAATTGTTAATTTACATGAATATTATCCTAAAGAATTTAATGATCAAAATAATTGGAGTCAAAAAGAATATTATTTAAATAGTTTGTGTGCAAGGTTTTTAAAAGAAGCAACTCTTTTATTTTGTGTTAATAAAAGTATTTCTGAAGAGTATGCTCATAATTTCGATATTGATAAATCAAATATTTTAGTGTTTTATAATGTTAAGAATTATGAAGATACTAAACCTTCTATTGTAGATGAAAATAATATAAAATTAGTTCATCACGGGGCGGCCATTCCGTCAAGAAACCTTGATAAAATGATTGATCTCGTTAATTTATTACCCAAAAATTATAGTTTGACTTTAATTTTAGTTCCATCTAATCGAGAATATTTTAAAAGGTTAAAAAGAATGAAAACAGATAAAGTTATATTTGAAAACCCTGTATCTTCTGAAAAAATCTCTAAAATGTTAAACCAATATGATATTGGTTTATATCTTTTATCTCCATCTAATTTTAACGAGAGTAATGCTTTGCCAAATAAGTATTTTGAATTTATACAAGCTAATTTATGTTTAGCTGTTAGTCCTATTGATGAAATGAAAGAAATTACTGAGAAAAATAATTTCGGTGTCGTTTCTAATTCATTTGATGTAAATGAAATGGCAAATTGTATTAATGCTCTTAGCGTTAATGATATTGAGAGTTATAAAATTAATGTTCATGAGAAATCGAAATTATTTTCTTTGGAGAATTTTAATTCTTCAATACTTGATAGAGTGTTGAAATTATAATTAATTGATTGATTATTATCTTTTTAATAATCTAATTTTTAATTTTTACGTTTGGAAGTTTAAATTATATGTATATACATGAAAATCGTATATTTGTAATATACCTTTTCCACTCATGAAATATAGATTATTTTTACTCCTGTTTTTTGTATTGCAATACAATTTATTTTATTCTCAAGATCCTTCTTATTTTCAGTCTCAGGTAGCCTCTGGTGATTGGGATAATCCTACTACTTGGTTATTGACATCTGGTACAGATGCAGATAATGTCCCTGATTTAGATGATACTGTTGAGATTCAAATTGGGCATATTGTTCAAGCTTCAAGCCTTGGTAATACAAGGATTTGTAAATTATTTATTGACGGTGAATTAGCTCTTGATAATACTTATTCATTATATGTATATGGTTTTAATACAACAAGTACAAACAATGGTGTAATTTCTGGTTCTGGAAATTATTATCAAGTAAGATCTGGTGCCTTGGATGGTGCTGGGACTATTCCGTTGGCTAATTTAAATGTTATTAGTTCGGCTATACTTGAAATAGATTCAGACTTAGTTGTTAATGGCGAATTATCGTTGTCTTCCTCCGGGAAATTGAAAATTAATTCAGGTAATACTTTAACAGTTAACGGTTTAGTTAAATCATCATCTGGAAGTACTTTTACAAATGAAGGTACTCTTATAGTTAATACAACATCATTCCTTAAGGTTAATGTGCCATCAACTGCATGCTTTTTTTCTGGTGATGGAGACATAATTTGGAATAACACTTCCGATTTTCCAATTCCAGCAGCAAATGATTATAAAAATGTAACAATAAATAGTTCTACTAGTGTTGATGGTGATTTTACTGTTTTGGAAGACTGGACTAATAATGCTATATTTTCTTCTATAGGTTCGGGTAACACAATAACTTTTAATGGTTCATCTACTCAAACTATTTCAGGTTCAGGTACTAATAATTTTAAAAATTTAACTTTGGATAATAGTACTGGATTGCTTCTTTCAAGTAGCATTTTAAATATTGAAGAAGTATTTGATTTAAGCTCAGGAAATTTTAATAATGTTAGTGGAACTGTTGTTCTTGAAAGTGACGCTGACAATACTGCTGGTCAACTAAATTTGGGGTTAAGTTCATATTTTGGAAATTTGACTGTTGAAAGGTATATACCTACAAGTTCTCAAGGTTATAGAATGTTTGGTTCTCCTGTTATGTCAACTCAACTTATTAATTGGCAAGATGATGGTGTAATATTTTCTGGTTTTTCAGGTTCTGATTATCCATCATTTGGATGGATTAATAGTTACACTTATGATGAAGCAGCTGCAACAGATGCTAATAAAGAAGCTGGATGGCAGGACGCAAGTACTATTAATGACAACACAACTCCTTCATCTGGTACATGGATATATACCGATGCAAGCACTTATAAATTATCTGTTTCAGGAACACCTTATACAGGTGATCAAGATATAACAGTTACTAAGGGTGGGACTACTGATCAGAGAGGTTGGAATTTAATTACTAATCCATACCCTTGTAATTTAGATTGGGATCTTTTTCATGCCGATAATAGCTCTATTGTTGATGATGCTTACTGGATTTATGATGCAGATGTTGGTAACAATGTTTTTTATTCTGGATCTGGTGGAGGTACTCTATCAAATATAATTTCTCATAGTCAGGGCATTTGGGTTCATAAAACATCTGTTGGTAGCACAGATATAACTTTCCAACAAAGCCATTTATCACCAAATTCAACTACTTATGTTAAATCTTCAAATGGAATTAATAATCCATTAAAGATTAAAATTTCTGGCGATGTAAATGGATATCATGATTTTAGTTTCATTAAAGCTGTTTCAAATGCATCGAGTAATTTTGATCAAGGGTTAGACGTTGTTAAATCTTTTAGTCCTTTACCAGATTTAGCTCCAAATATTTTTCCAATTTCATCAGATGGTTATAGTTTAGGTGCAAACCTAATTAATAACAATCAATCTTTAGATATTCCAATTGGTGTTAAAATTGGTTCTGCTGCTCCTGGTAACTACACAATAGATTTCTTTGATTTAGCTCAGTTTATGATAGGATCTTGTATTACTTTAGAAGACTTGCACACAGGTGCTGTTTCAGATTTAAGAATAGATAGTTCTTATACTTTTGCTTCAGATACTTTGTCCCCTTCTCCAAGATTTATTCTTCATATTAATGTTGATTACGATATTAATGTTACAAACTCAACTTGTTTTAATGACAATAGTGCTTTATTTACATTGTCCGGAAATGGAATTTCAGGTTCGTATTTCAATGTATATAATGAAAATGGGGTTTTAATTGATTCTTTAGAGGCTTCTTCGGATTCTATTTCTTTTTTAAATATTAATGCAGGAATTTATTCATTACAAACTAATCATATTGGGTCTTGCACTATGATAAATCAAAATATTATTATAACTGAACAAGAAGAGGTGATTGCTGATTTTTCTTTCCCTTTAGATACAGTATTACTAGATTTTTCAAATGAAGTCTATTTTAGTAACCATTCATTAGGTTCTAATTCTTATTTATGGGATTTTGGTGATGGGAACTATTCAGTTGACGAAAATCCAATATACACATACGAAATTGCTGGCACATATACAATTACTTTGACTGCAGATAACGACAGTATAGGCCTATGTACAAATGTTCTTATAGATAACATATGTGTGCAAGATGACTTGTTAGATTTAAATGATGCAAATTATAACGATGATTTTAATATTTACATTTCAAATTCAACTTTGCATATAGATTTAATTAGTAATAATGAACAGTTCAACTATGTATTAATTTCTGATATGACTGGAAGAATGGTTAAATTCTCAGATTTTAAAACTAGTATTAATGTTGATTTTTTAAATCATGGCGTATACATAATTTCATTAATAAACAATAAAAATAACTTAAGTGTTTCTAAAAAAATTGTGTATTAAGTTTTAAAGTCCTAAGTATCTATTTCTATGATTAATAAAATTATCTTATGGATGATTTTTGTTAGAGTATTAATTAAGTTTCTTTATTTTAAGCTTACAAATAAAGCTATATCAAATAAAGAGAGAATTATAATTAATCATCTTTTTTCCAAATCATTTAAATTTTCAAATAAATCTATTAATGATAGATTAATTGTAATCAAATTTTTTAAATCATTTTTTAAAATTAAAGTAATTAAATCTAAAACTATTTTTAGTTACGGATTCCCAATAATATTTGATAGTAATTCAAAATCTAAGGAAATAAGATTAGAGTATATAAAACACTATAAAGGGCATGAAAATTTAAATTTTATTTCATATCAAAATCTTCTTTATTTTGAAAGTTACATTCAAAAGATATTCTTTTTAATTCTAATACTCCCCTTGGTTTTATTCTCATTTTTTGTTAGTCAATTTTATGAAAACAGGTCATCATTCGCCTTAATTTTCGAATATCCAATTGTGTTAAATAATTTAATAAATAAATTAAAAAGTAATAATATTAATGAGCTATATTATTTTTCAATTTTTGAAAAAGAATCAAATTTTTTCTCAGATTTTATAATGAAAAATAATGTTTTAGTTAATAAAATTTCTTCTGATACTCCTTTGGCACTTTGGAATCAAAATATTATATGTAATAATCTTATTTTATGTAATTATTATCAACGTGAAGAGTATGATTTTTATAAGGATTCTATTCTTACTGAAACTATAGAGTTTTGGGGCCCAGAATTGTCATTTAATTATAAAAATTTGTACAATAATGATACTTCGACTCCAATAAATACTTTAGGATTCTATTCTACTGCTTCTTGGGTCAGAGATATTAAAGGTCATATCAATCAGGGGGTAGATTTTTTATTAATGGAAAAAGAGGTCTTAAATTGTTTGAAATCAATATTGGTTGAACGTAAAAATTTAAAGCTATATATTTTTCTTCATCCTAAGGAAAAGACAAATGAATTCTTTTCAAAATCTTTAGATCATTACCAAAAAACTTTAGGATTAGAAACTAATTTTGAGTTAGTGAATGATCAATTTTCTAACGCTCAACTTTTTGATAAAGTTGATCTTGCAGTTGCATTTAATTCAACCCTAATTCATGAAAGATTATATTGTGGTTTTAAATCTGTTCTATTTCCTAATAATCCTGAATTTCCTATTGTTAATTCTACTATTTCAGGAATTTGTGCAAATAGTAAAGAAGATTTAAAAGAATTAATATTAGAAAGTTTAGATCTATCAATTAACGAATTTTTTAATAAGCATGATTTAATTTCATATACTTATAGAAATATTAAATAGAAAAAACTTGTGTGGAATTCTTTCATATTATTCGAAATTTAAATTATCTGATTATGAGGTTTCAGATTGTCTGAACTCTTTACAATCTATTAAACATAGAGGGCCAGATGGCGAGGGTGCAGTTCTTATCAATACAGTAAATGGGGAGTTTAAAACCATTATTACTGAAGATACGCCTAATGATATTGAATCTGAAAACACTTATAATTCCTCAGATTATAATCTGTTTTTAGGCCATAGAAGATTAAGTGTAATCGATTTATCTTTAAAAGGTCATCAGCCCATGAAATTTAAAAATAATTGGATTTCATATAATGGAGAAATATATAATTTTATTGAAATTCGAAAAGAATTAATTTTAAATGGTTATGATTTTGTTTCTTCAACTGATACTGAAGTTGTTATAAAAGCATATGATTTTTGGGGAGAAAAGTGTTTGTCAAAATTCAATGGAATGTGGTCTTTTGTTATTTGGGATAACTCTAAAAAATCTATTTTTATTTCAAATGATAGATTTGGTGTTAAGCCATTATATTTTTTTAAAAACAATGATTTAGCTATTTATTCTTCTGAAATATGTCAATTTAAATGTATTTCTAAATTAAAACTTTCTGTAAATACTGAAAATTGTGATTTATATTTAAATCATGGCTATTTTCCATTAGATAATACAACTTATTATAATGAAGTTAATAGATTTCCAAAAAGTTCTTTTTCCTGGTTTAATTTTAACGAGAAGTTCATTTTTAAAATATCACCATATTATTCAATATTTTCAAATCAAAAGAAAATGAAAATTCAACTTGATGAAGCTCAAGTTGTTTTTTCGGAATTGTTAGCTGATTCTATTAGAATCAGAAAAAGATCCGATGTAGATATTGGAATCTCTATTTCAGGAGGCATTGATTCAACTTTGATTTTACAATATTATAATTCTTTAAATGATAAAAATAAAATAAAGACATTCTCTGCCATTTCACCAAATATGAAAGGAGATGAATCTTCATTTATATATGAAGTTCAAAAGTATTTCAATTTAGAATCTTATTTTGCAAATCCATTCGAAGAATTTGATGAAGAAGATTTTTTTAACTTTTTATATTCTCTTGAATTTCCACCGAAAACAATGTCTTTTTATGCACAATGGATTATTGCTAGATTAATGAAGAAAAATAGGGTGACAATAAATCTTGTTGGTCAAGGGGCAGATGAGATTTTTGGTGGATATCATACTCATTATATTCGATATTTTAGATTCTTGATTTTGAAAGGAAATTTAATTACTTATTTTAATGAAATTAATGCATATTCAAAGTTGAGAGGAATTAAGAAAAATATTTTACATAGGATAGTTCTTTTAGAAATAGGTGTTTTGATCATGTTTAAAAGTGGCCTCAAAAAGCTTGATAATAAGTTATTAAATCATTGGAATAAATTATTTGATATTACTGATTTTTTGAAAAATGATTTTAATGTTTATCAGTTGCCGTTTTTTTTGCATTCTGATGATAGAAATTCAATGGCACATAGTATTGAAACAAGACATCCTTTTTTAGATTATAGACTTGTAGAATTTGGATATTCATTACCAGAAAATTTTTATTTTAAGAATGGATGGTCAAAATATATTTTAAGAATGTCAATGGATGAATCATTGAAAAAAATTAAATGGAGAAAGGATAAAAAGGGATATACTATTCCAAATGAAATGCTACTAAAAAAGATTTTACCTAATTCATCAAATTTAGAATACGATTTCAGGAAATTATGTCTTGAGAAAATTATTTACTAATGTTTATATGAATAAAAAGGTTTTAATAATTTCATATTTCTTTCCTCCATCAAATAAAATTGGTGGAAGAAGATGGGGTAAGTTTTCTAAGTTTTTTATTCATAACAATTTAGATGTTCAAGTTTTAACATCTAAGAATAATGACGAAAATGGATGGATTTCAGATTTAAAATATTTGGGAAATAAAGTCGATCAAATATCTTTTAACTACCCTTATTATTTAGGAGTTAATCCAAAAAGTATCAAAGAGAAATTAATGTATAGAATAAGCCTGATTTGGTCAAAATTAAATACGAAAAGTAATTTCTATGATAAATCAGTTCACGGAGAAAAAGAATTGATTTCAAAAACCATTCATTACATCGAAAAAGGTTATAAAAACATAGTTGTTACTGTTGCCCCTTTTCATTTAGCTACCCATATTAGTAAGATTATTCCTAACTACCCTGATTGTAATTTCATTGTAGATTTTAGAGATCCATGGATAGATAATAAAACTGCTTATGGTTATTACTCATTGACTGAATCAAGAAGACAAAATGAAAGAAATTCAGAAGAAAGAGTCGTTAATCTATTTAACCATGTTGTTACAGTTAATGACTCAATTACAAATCAACTGAGAGGAAAATATTTTGAATCGAAAGCTAAATTCCACACAATATTAAACGGGTTTGATTTTGATGATTTGGTTGAAAGTTCAACTAAAAATCATTTAAAGGATGATAAAATTAGATTAATTTTTAGCGGCACATTATATGATAAAGCTGAGAAATATTTTGACCATCTATTAAATTTAATGACTGATTTGAAAAACAGTAATAAAACCTTTTATGATAAAATTGAAATTGATGTTTATGGGTATTCAAATTATTGTAGTTTAAACTCCCATAAAAATATTCGTTTTAATGGGTTTGTTTCAAATGAAAAGGTAAATTTTGAGATTGAAAAGGCACATGCTTGTTTATTGTTTTTAACTGATGATATTAATTATTCTTTTAGCACTAAATTTTGTGAATATATTGCTTACGAAAAACCCATTATTATATTTTCTAATAATGGGTTAACTGCTAAATTTGTTGATGAAAATAAAATTGGTTTTTCTTTAAACCTTTCTACTAATTGTGAATATTTTCTATCTGTTCTATTTAGAATAAAATATGAATCAGATGAATTTTATTCTTTTTTTCGTAGAGATGATTTTGACCTCAGAAATATTTCAAAAAAATATTTAAAGCTTTTTAAATAGTATGATTTCAGTTATTATTCCCAATTATAATAATGCTAATTATGTTTCTGATTCAATTGAGTCAGTTGTTAATCAATCTTTTATAGACTGGGAGTTAATTGTTGTTGACGATTTATCTACTGATAATTCATGGGATGTTATTCAGACCTACGTAAGAAAATTCGATAATATTTCATCTTTTAAAAACTATTCTAACAAGAAAGGCGGGTCAGTATGTAGGAATATAGGTCTTGAAAAATCTAAAGGAAGTTATGTTCTTTTTTTAGATTCTGACGATGTTCTTTCTAATTTTTGCTTAAAGAATAGATTTGAAGCTATTGATATAAAAGAAAATCTGGATTTTTATGTTAACCCAATGGCTACTTTTTACAATGAAATTGGTGATTCTAATTTTATTTGGAATCAATTCGAAGGAAATCATCTTATTAGGTTTCTTTCTCATAATTTGCCTTGGCAAACAATGATGGTTCTTTGGAAAAAAGATGCGTTAATTAATTTAAATGGTTTCGATGTAGATTTCTGTCGATTACAAGATGTTGAATTACACACTAGAGCATTATTATTTAATTTGAAATATAAGATAAATTCAAGTTTTCCTGCAGACTGTTATTACAGAATAGATGAAAAAAGATTTTCAATAGATTATTCTTCTTATTTAGAAAATAAAATTGATGGCTCAATAATTTATATTTATAAGTTTTTAGATCTTTTAGATAATTTAAATAAGAAACAAATGTCTAAATATTTAAAAGGAACTTTTTTTGTAATTCTTTCTGAAATTTGTCTTGCATTTGTTTTAAAAAAGATTGATGAAAGTGAGAAAAACTTTTTAATTGAAGATTTTCTGAAAAAATCCTCAACCCTAATTTATTCCAAAAAAGATAATCTTTTAGTCTCAATTTATTTATTTTTAAATAAGTTCAAATTAAGAATAAAGGGAGTTAATTATTTGTTCAAAATGTTGATTATATCGTGAAAATAGCTCTTTTAACTGATGGTATTATGCCCTATATTCTTGGTGGAATGCAAAAGCATTCTGCATTTTTAGCAAAATACCTAACACTTAATGGTTGTAAAGTATCACTTTTTCATTGTGTTAATAATGGATGCGAAATTCCTTCATCGAAAGATGTGAATGAAGTTTTGTTTAATGGAACTAATGAATTACATAAAATTGTTGGTCTTGAATTTCCTGAATTAAAAAAAATACCAGGACATTATATAAGAGAGTCCTTTAGATATTCTGAGGAAATTTATGAAGAAATAAGATCTGAAATTAATGATTATGATTTTATTTATGTTAAAGGGTTCTCAGGATGGAAATTATTACAAGAAAAAAAGAATAATTTAAAAACACCTCCAATTGGAATTAATTTCCATGGTATGAATATGTTTTTACCTGTTAAAGGGGTTAAATCAAGATTGTCTCAATTCCTTTTTAGAAACCCTGTTAGTTTTAATATGAAATATTCAGATTTTGTTTTTTCATATGGAGGTTTTGTTACGAATACAATTGAAAAAACGGGTATAAATAATAATAAAATCATAGAGTTACCAACTGGAATTGAAGAAGAGTGGTTGAAAGAAGATGCAGTTAAGTCAGTTAGTGATCCAATTAGATTTATCTTTATTGGTAGATATGATTTGGTTAAAGGAATAAAAGAATTGAATCAAGCAATCTTGGAAATGAAGGATTATAGTTTTCATTTTTCTTTTATTGGGCCATTCCAAGAAAAAAATAAAATTATTGCTAATAATGTTTCTTACGAAGGAACTGTCAATGAAAATAGTATAATTAAAAAACACTTGTCTTGTTCAGATGTTCTTGTTTTGCCTTCTTATTCTGAGGGGATGCCTAATGTTATTCTCGAAGCAATGGCTTCTGGATTAGCTATTTTAGCAACTAATGTTGGTGCAGTATCTTTAATGGTCAA
The DNA here is from genome assembly GCA_029243225.1 of Flavobacteriales bacterium. GTDB lineage: Bacteria > Bacteroidota > Bacteroidia > Flavobacteriales_D > Parvicellaceae. Next base: position 12,496 of record JAQWSL010000100.1, on the reverse strand, counting down.
TAATGAAAATGGTCTATTGTTGAATCATGTGAGTTCTAGCTCAATAAAAATGGGGTTAATTAAATTTATTGAGATGAATGATGTTGATTTAATGCACATGAAAGATAAATCTAGAATTTTAGTTGAAAGAGATTTTTTGTGGTCTAATATTATTAATAATCTTGTTACAGAGCTTACTGAAAAGGTTTTGAAACAATAAATATTTAAGAATTGAGGGAAGTATTTTATAGGTTTTTTAAGGAGATTAATTCTTTTAATTCAATACTATTTATTTGTTTATTTTCTTCTTCATATGTTTTTTTTAAAAACCCATTTGAATTTTATTTTCATTATTTATTTTTAATAGTTTTAGTTCCTGCTTTTATTTTGAAATATGGATTTCCAACTATTGTCATTCAACTTTTCTCTGTCCCTTTATTAGTTGGAATAGCTCATATTCTTTTAGGTAATTGTAATTCATTTACTTTTATAAAAGTTTTAGGAGGTTTAGTCTTAACTTTTCTATTCTATTACTATATATTGATAAAATATAAATTTGATTTTAAAAAAATATTTTCACTTTATATAAAATTTTCATACTGGATTTCTGTAGTTGGTGTGATTCAAATTATATCATACTTAATTGGTTTCAAAAATGGCTATGATTATTCATGGATTTTTAACAAAGGAGGATTTGTCGAAGGTGGATTAGTTGGTTTAAGAGTTAATTCAATTCTATCTGAACCTGCACAATTAGCAATTGTTATTTCTCCTGCTCTATTTATTTCGGTTAGAAATATACTTTACAAGAAAAGCCACATATTAAATAAATATCAATCTATAATTATTGTATTAATTACTTTATTAACTACATCATCGGTTGGTTTTTTCGGTTTATTGATTTGTGTCATATTGAACACTCAAAGTTTTAGGTTTAGATATTTATTAATAGGAGCTTTTATTTTTTATTTGTTTTTTTCTATTTCGTATAAATATGTTAGTGATTTTCAATCCAGGTTTGATTCAGCTATTGGATTGTGGATTAATGAAGATTTTAGTTTAAAAAACACTAATAATTCAAGCTTTGTTCTATACAATAATTTACACATCGCTAAAGAGAATTTACTACATCACCCTTTGTTTGGGACAGGTTTAGGTTCTCATGAAGATGCTTTTAATAAATATACTTTAACTGGGACAATCATAAAATATGACTTTGCATTTAATAAGAAAGATGGAAATTCACTTTTTATAAGATTATGTACTGAGACTGGATTAGTAGGAGTTTTTTTTATTGTTTTTCTTACTTTCAAATGCTTTATTCTTAAAGTTGATAATAAAAATAAAACTCAAAGCTTAATTATTAGTCAGGCCCTTTTTATACTCATATTACTATCCTTAATACGTCAAGGTAATTACATGCTGAATGGTTTGCCATTAATTTTTTTACTTTACTACCATAATTATATTGAATACAAAAAAGTCATTTGAAATTTTTTATTAATGGATAAGAAAACAGTATTATTTCTTTACACAGAATTTTCTTCATATTTAGAGTCTTGTCTCAATTTTCTTGTTGAACATCATTCTGTAAATGTTTTTTTAATTAGATATTCAGTTAATAATGAAGCTCCTTTCGAGTTTGAAAAATGGGATTTTAAGAGTGAAAAAAGAAATATTTTCAAAACAAAAAAGCAGTTATTAGATTTTTCAATTAATCTTAAACCTAATTTAATTGTTGTAAGTGGATGGTTAGACAAAGATTATCTTTATGTTGCATCAAAGCTAAAAGATAAAGCAATTACTGTTATGGCAATGGATACAGCATGGAAGGGTACATTAAAGCAAGTTTTGTTGTCAAAATTGAGTATAAATTATTTTTCAAAAAGATTTAATTATGTCTGGGTTCCTGGATTGAAACAGAAAGAATTTGCGAAAAAAATTGGTTTTTCTGAAGAGAATATTTTAGATGGTTTCTATTCTGCAAATGTTCAACTTTTTAAAAAATATTATTTAGAAACAATAGATTCGAAAAGAAAATCGTACCCCAAAGTATTTCTTTTTTTAGGTAGATATGTTAATAATAAGAGTATAAATGAATTAAGTATTGCATTTAGAAATATTTCATTAGAAAATGATCATGATTGGGAGTTGTGGTGTGTGGGCACCGGAGATCAGTGGGAGAATCGTCTTACACATCCTAAAATTAAGCACCTTGGATTTTTACAACCTAATGAACTTCTTGATGTTGTGTCTAAAACAGGCGTTTATATTTTGCCAAGTAAATTTGAGCCATGGGGAGTTAGTTTACATGAATTTGTTTCGGCAGGTTTTCCAATAATAGCGTCTAAAAACGTAGGTTCTTCAGATGTTTTCTTGAAAAACAAAATTAACGGATTACTAATTGAATCAAGCTCTGTATCTGATATAAAGCAAGCTATGATAGAAATGATGAAAATGAGTGATAGAGAATTACTTTCAATGAGTGAAGAAAGTTTAAATTTGTCAAATATTATTACCCCTAAAATTTGGGCAGATAAATTAATGTTATTGTTATGATTAAAATACTTGTTACTGGTGGTGCTGGAAATGTTGGTGGAGCTTTAGCTCGAAAATTGGTTGAGAATCAAAACTATTATGTAGTAATTGTGGATGATTTATCTACGGGATCTAAAGAAAAACTCCCTTCAGATAAATTTTCAAATTGGGAATTTGTTTATTGTGATGTGAATAAATACAAAGAGATTTCCGAAATCATGTTGGTCAATAAATTTGATTTTGTTTTTCATTATGCTGCAGTGGTTGGTGTTAAACGAACTCAAGACAATCCAATTATGGTATTAAATGATATTGAAGGGATAAGAAATGTTCTTCAGCTTTCAAAGAATAGCTCTGTTAAAAGAGTGTTCTTCTCTTCTTCTTCTGAAGTATATGGAGAACCAGTCGAATTGCCTCAGCACGAAGAAACAACACCTTTGAACTCTAGAGTTCCATATGCAGTAGTTAAAAATGTTGGTGAGTCCTATTTTAGATCTTTTTTTAAATCTTTCGGATTGCCATTTACTATTTTTAGATTTTTCAATACTTATGGCCCAAATCAAAGTCAAGATTTTGTTGTTTCTAGGTTTATTACAAAAGCACTTAAAAACGAAGACATAACCATATATGGAGATGGTTTGCAAACTAGAACATTTTGCTTTGTTTCTGATAATGTTGGTACATGTGTTAAAATTTTTGAAGAAAATTTAATCCTCAATGATGTTATAAACATTGGCGGTGCTCAGGAAATGACTATTCTTGAATTAGCAAAGCTAGTAATTGCAAAAACTCACTCGTCTTCTCAAATTGTTCATTTACCTGCCTTGAAAGAAGGTGATATGAGAAGAAGAATGCCAGATAACTCTAAAATGAAAGCTGTTCTGGGTAAAGATTTAATTTCCATTGAACAAGGCATTGATTTTATGCTTAACGATAAAGATTTCATTAATCAATGTGCGGGATAAATGGCATTTATAATCATTTAATTCATAACGATTCTAAGAGTCAGGTTTTAAAAATGAATCAATCCTCTTCACATAGAGGACCAGATAATCAAGGGCTTTATTGTGACAATGATATTATTTTAGGACACGTTCGTCTTTCAATAATTGATTTAGATTCTAGATCTCATCAACCTTTTGTAAGTGCTAACAAAGAAATTATTCTATCATTTAACGGGGAAATATATAATTTTCTTGAGCTTAAAAAGGAATTGAACGAATATCATTTTATAACAAATTCTGATACTGAAGTTGTAGTTGCAGCATATTTAAAATGGGGTGTAAATTTTTTAGATAAACTGGATGGTATGTTTGCTTTTGCGTTATGGGATAAGTCTAAAAAGCAATTACTGCTAGCAAGAGATAAAATGGGGATAAAGCCGTTGTATTATTATGAAAAAAACAATACAATTGTTTTTTCTTCTGAAATTAGAAGCTTGTTAAATTGTGATTTAGTCGACAGAAAATTGAATTCATCTTCAGTTCAAGATTATTTACAATATTCTACAGTGCATGGGCCCAATACCATAGTTGAAGGGGTTAAGTTATTACCATCTGGTAATTACCTTCTAGTTAATGAACATGATTTTTCAATAAATTCATTTTGGGACATCAGAACAAGATATAGCCAGAAACCCTCCTCTCAATCTTTAGAAGAAGTTCAAATGGATATTAAAGCTTTATTTAATAATGCTGTCCAAAAACGATTGTTTTCAGATGTTTCATTTGGGGCTTTTTTAAGTGGAGGTATTGATTCTAGTGCTGTTGTTGCCGCAGCAGCAAGCTTAAGTAGTAAGCAGATTAAAACTTTTTGTGTTTCTTTTGAGGATAAACAGTTTGATGAATCTAGATATGCTCAAATTGTTGCTAATAAATATTCTACAGATCATCAGGTTATAAAATTATCACCAAAAAACTTTTTAGATGACATTCCTAATGCTTTGTCATCACTTGATCACCCAAGTGCTGATGGTCCAAATTCGTATGTTGTAGCTAAGGCTGCAAAATCTGCTGGAGTTTCTATGGCTCTTTCTGGTTTAGGTGGGGATGAATTGTTTGCAGGTTATGATATATTCCATAGGGCATTTAATCTGTTGGATAAAAAATGGCTATTTTCTTTTCCTCCTGGTGTTAGAAAATTCGTTGGATTGCTTGTAAGAGCTGTAAAGCCCTCTATATCTTCTGATAAAATTACAGAAATAATTAATCAAAAATATTTAGAATTAACCTATTACTACCCAATTTATAGAAACTTATTTACTGAAAAAGATTTAAAAAAATTAGTTGGTTTTACTAAATTAAACAAGACACATCCATTTACTTTTGGTAATGAGAACCTAGTGAATTCAAAAATGCCATTTTTAAGTAAGGTTTCTTATTTAGAAATGAATACTTATATGCAGCATGTTTTACTAAGGGATACTGATCAGATGAGTATGGCTCATTCTTTAGAAGTAAGAGTTCCAATGCTTGACTCTCAGTTGGTTGAATATGTTTATGGTGTAAAGGACACTTATAAATTTGGAAAATCACCTAAGAATCTTTTAGTTAGTTCAATTGGTAATATGCTCCCTAATGAAGTTGTAAATCGTCCAAAAATGGGATTTGTCCTTCCTTGGAATAATTGGATGAGAAACGAATTAAAAGATTTTAATATCTCTCAGCTAGATTATCTGAAAAAAATAAATCTACTTAATAATAAGGAAATAGACTCAATCTATAATAAATTTCAAAGTAATAGTCCTAAAATATCTTGGTCAAAAATTTGGTCTTTGGTTGTTTTAAGTAATTGGCTTAATCAAAATAAAATTGACATTTAGAAAAAAGAAAATAATAATTTTTATTGATTGGTTTTTGCCAGGTTATAAGGCTGGGGGACCAATTAGGTCGATTTCAAATTTAATTGACCATTTAGCAGATGAATTTGAATTTTACATTGTAACTAGTGATAGGGATTTAGGGGATCAGGTTCCTTATGAAAATGTTCTTATTAATGATTGGATTGAAAAATCTAAATATCATGTAATTTATCTTTCTAAAGTCAATCTAACACGACTTTATTATAAAAAATTATATAAAGAAATTAGCCCTGATTTTGTTTATATAAATAGTCTTTTTTCCTTCTCATTTGCCATATTACCAATAAGGAGTTTAAGTTCTTTTAATCCTAAAATTTATCTTTCACCTAGAGGAATGTTAGGAGAAAAGTCATTAGAAATAAAACCTTTAAAGAAAAAGGTGTTTCTGTTTCTAGCTACAACTATTAAGTTTTATGATAATATAAGTTGGATCGCTTCTAATGAAATTGAAAAACAACAATTGATTTCTAATTTTGGGAAGAATTTGAATTTATATGTGGCGCCAAACTTGGCTATAAAGCAGTTGAATTCTCAAAATAGTTTTTTACATAAAAATAAAGGTGTTTTAAAGCTTATTTATGTTTGTAGGATATCACCCATCAAGAACATAGATTTTTTAATAGGTTTGCTTAATCACGTTAAGGGTGATGTTTTATTAACAATAGCCGGTCCTATTGAAGATAAAGTATATTGGGAGAAATGTCTAGATAAAATTAATTCGCTTAATAGCAATGTTGCCGTTGAACATTTAGGTGAAATGTCACCTTCTGATATTCACTTGCTTTTTAATAGCCATCATTGTTTTATAAGCTCTTCACTTAACGAAAATTATGGTCATAGTATCGTTGAGGCTCTTTCTTTTAGTTGTCCAGTTATTATTAGTGAACATACTCCATGGAGGCAATTAGAAGATTCTTATGCAGGTTTTAGTCTTGAATTAAATGATGTTGAATTTATTGAAAAAATTCAATTTTTTATTGATATGAATAATCTAATGTTTTTAAAATATAGGCAAGGAGCTTTTGAATATTTTAAAAAGAAAATAGATTTAGATACTTTTAGTGATAAATTCAGGGAAATTTTTAGTTAAATGAAATTAGAATCTTTTAATAATGAATGGTACAAGCCTGGTAATCCCGTGAAAAGATTACTATGGTATTTTATTAATTTTACTTTTTTTAATGGATATTGGTTTCCTTTTAGTTCTATTAAAGTTATTTTTCTTAAATTATTTGGAGCTAAATTGGGTAGACATATAGTTATTAAACCCAAAGTAAATATTAAATATCCCTGGAATATCTCAATTGGTAATAATGTTTGGATAGGTGAAGAAGTATGGTTGGATAGTTTAGGGGAAATTACAATTGGAAATAATGTCTGTATTTCACAAGGGGTTTATCTTTTTACTGGTAATCATAATTACAAGAGAAACTCTTTCGATCTAATTATAGAGAACATTAAGATTGAAGATGGTGTTTGGATTGGGGCAAAGTCTATTGTTTGCCCAGGAGTTACTTGTTATAAAAGTGCTGTTTTATCTGTTGGGTCTGTTGCTACAAAAGATTTAGAATCATTCTCAATATATCAAGGTAATCCAGCAAAATTTACTCGCAAAAGAATATACGAAAATGAAAATTAGCATTATTACCGTTTCATTTAATAGTGCTCAAACAATTGAAGACACTATTCAATCGGTTTTAAGTCAAGATTATAATGATATTGAATACATTATAATAGATGGTGATTCTTCTGATAAAACAATAGAAATTGTTAATAGATATAAAGCAGATATCCAATATTTTTTATCTGAACCTGATAATGGAATATATGACGCTATGAATAAGGGAGTTAAAGCTTCTAAAGGAGATGTAATTGGGATATTGAATTCAGATGATGTATATGAAAATAGTTCTGTGATAAGTAATATTGTTAAATCATTAAAAAATAGTGATGCTGTTTATGCAGATTTAGTTTATGTACAACAGAATAATTTAAATCATATAAAAAGACATTGGAAATCAGGAAAATATAAAATTGGATCATTTTTGAATGGTTGGATGCCTCCACATCCAACTTTTTTTGTTAAAAAAATGTGTTATCAAAAATATGGGCTATACAATACGAGTTTAAAATCTGCTGCAGATTATGAGCTCATGTTAAGGTTTATTCATAAAAATAAAATCAAAGTAGAATATTTTAACGGAGTTGTTGTAAAAATGAGATTAGGTGGAGTCAGTAATTTATCTTTTACAAATAGATTGAAAGCAAATCGAGAAGATAGATTAGCTTGGAAAATAAATAATTTAAATCCAAGTTTATTTACGTTTTTACTTAAACCATTAAGGAAAATAACACAATTTAGAATTTAGCTCTAACTCTTCGTATTCTAGAACGAGAACCTCTTCTGTTGCCTCTAAATTTAGAACGAGATTTTTTGTAATATTTATTTCTAGATTGTAAAAAGTAACTGTAGCTTATAGTGGTGTAGATGTATGAATCATCATGAGTAGGGTCACCTCTTTTTTCCCCAGCTACAAAGTTCAGGCTTTCGTTTTCAGGTACAATACCTGAAGACTGGTTAGCTAGAGAAGCTCCTAAATCAGACATGTTGGTTGGGTCGTTATAAACTGTTGAAATGTCATCTAAATAATCAGTAAATGTAGTTGTCCAGCTCAGGTCAAAACCAATTCTATGGTTTCTGTTAAATGTGAAAACTCCACCAATACCTACAGGTAGTCCAATTCCAAATCTCTTGTAATTTACACCCTCTGTCTGTAAGGGCCTTAATGAATGCCAACTATTACCATCTGCACTTCCCTTGGGGTTATGGTAAAAGCATGATAAACCAGCGTGTATATAGGATTTGAATTCTTTATCATACCTACCTCTGCCACCTAAATCAGGTTCAACAAAAAAATTGAATTCTGCTCTAGATGAAAGTTCGATAATATTATTTTTAAATCTTAAATTTCTCCAAACTCTAGGTTCATTGGTCGATAGTGCATCATCTCCTCTTATTTGTCCATAAGTTATACTGTTGTTAATAGACCAACGATCATCAAATTTGTAGCGTGCAAATCCTCCAAAAACATAGCTTGTAGATTTTGGTTTTAAATCTAAAATGAAATTTCTTCTTGCTTTTTCTTTACCACCAATTTCACCAAGGTAATTAGATGCTCCAGCTTTAATCCCAATATCCCAATTGTATTGTGAATAGAACGGTGTTGAGAAAAAGCACAACAAAAGTAATGCAGTTATATGAGGAAAAACACTTTTCATCATCACAAAGATAATAAAATGACTTTCTACTTTACATTTACTTAATAAAATCAATTAAATATCTTCAATTAATATTCGTAACAAGGAGTATTTATTTCATTAATTTTGATTAAAAATTAGAATGAATAGAGTTACAAAATTATTTAGTATAAAATATCCGATTATTCAAGCAGGAATGATTTGGTGTTCTGGCTGGGAATTGGCAAGTGCTGTTAGTAATTCGGGTGGTTTAGGAATTATTGGTTCAGGTTCTATGTATCCTGATATTCTAGAAAATCACATCATTAAATGTAAAGCTGCAACAAGCCATCCATTTGCTGTTAATTTACCCTTGTTGTATCCAGATATTGATAAGCATGTTAAAACAATTATTAAATATAAGGTGCCAATTGTTTTCACTTCTGCCGGAAGCCCAAAAAAATGGACCAGTATTTTGAAAAACGAAGGAATTATTGTTGTTCATGTCGTTTCGAGTTTGAAATTTGCATTAAAATCTCAAGCTGCTGGTGTAGATGCAGTTGTTGCTGAGGGTTTTGAAGCAGGTGGTCATAACGGAAAAGATGAAACTACTACCTTTTGTTTAATACCCGAAGTTTCTAGTTCTCTAGATATTCCTATAATAGCAGCTGGTGGAATTGGTGATGGTAGAGCAATGCTTTCAGCAATGATTTTAGGTGCCGAAGGAGTTCAAATGGGTACTCGGTTTGTTGTTTCTGAAGAATCATCAGCTCATCAGGATTTTAAGAATAAGGTTATTGAAACAAAAGAAGGCGATACTCACCTTACTTTGAAAGAGATTACACCTGTTAGATTAATAAAAAATCAATTTTATACAAAAATTGCTTCTTTGTATGAAAAAGGTGGTAGTAATAATGAACTGAAAGAACTACTTGGAAGGGGAAGAGCTAAAAAAGGAATGTTTGAAGGTGATCTAGAGGAAGGAGAGTTGGAAATAGGACAAGTATCTTCTCAAATGAATAAAGTAAAACCAGCAAGTGAAATAGTCGCTGATGTTATTCTCGAATTTAACAAAGCAAAAGAAGGAATTAATTCAGATAAATTTAATTTTAAATGATTCAATCAAAGAAATTTAAACTTTCTAATGGTTTAAGGGTTGTTTACCATAGAGATGAATCTAGTCCTGTAGCCGCTTTTAACATGTTGTACGATGTTGGTGCAAGAGATGAAAACCCCAAAAAGACTGGCTTTGCGCATTTATTTGAGCACCTTATGTTTGGTGGATCATCAAACATTGTGGATTTTGATGGGCCACTACAAATGGCAGGTGGTCAAAGTAATGCATTCACTTCAAATGACATTACCAATTATTACATGACTTTACCCTCTTTGAATTTAGAAACTGCATTTTGGTTAGAATCGGATCGGTTAAACTTATTGGATTTTAATCAAAACAGTCTTGATGTTCAGCGTAAGGTAGTTATTGAAGAGTTTAAACAGCGTTACCTTAATCAACCTTATGGTGATGTTTGGTTACTGCTAAGACCTCTTTGTTATAAAATTCATCCATACAAATGGGCTACTATCGGTGAGAAAATACAGCACATAGAAGATGCTAAAATTGATGATGTTAAAGCTTTCTTCTTTAAACATTATACACCAAGAAATTCAATTTTATCAATTGCTGCAGATTTAGAATTTGAGAAAATTCAAGAATTTTCTAATAAATGGTTTAGTTCTATTGAAGATAGAAATGAATACACAAGGTGTTTAAGTCCAGAACCTGTTCAACTTGAAAAGAGAGAGCTTCGTGTTGAACGAAACGTTCCAAATGATGCTTTATATATCGCTTTTCATATGGATAATAGAATGGGTGAAGATTATCATGTAGCTGATTTAATTTCTGATATTTTATCTAGAGGAAAATCAGGTAGATTTTATAAAAAATTAATTAGAGATAATCCTAAGTTTATTGAGCTTTCTGCATTTATTATGGGCAGTTTAGATAATGGTCTTTTTGTAATTGCAGGTAAGCCTGTAAAAGGAACAAGTTTAGAAGCTGCATATGATTTAATTAGAGCTGAATTAGATTTGTTTGCTTCTGAACTAATAGGAGAAAGAGAGCTTCAGAAAAATAAAAATAAAATTAAATCTTCTTTAACATTTCAAGAGATGTCTAATTTAAACAAAGCAATGAGCTTAGCATATTATGAACTTTTTGACTCTTCTAGCGGAATAAACAACGAATTTTTAAAATATGAAAATGTTAGTTCATCTGCTATTAAACGTGTAGCAGAGAAATTATTTTCAGAAAACAATTCAAATATTTTATACTATAAATCTGCTAAAGATGCTTAAAAGAAAGGTCTCTCCACCAACAAAAGCTCTTGAGTTAAAAAAAATAAAGGAGCCTGAAATAATACCTTTAGATAACGGAATTGAAGTTGCATTTTTTAATTTAGGATCTCAAGATTTAATTCATGTTGAACTTATTTTTGATAATGGACTTACTCAATCAAGTAACATTATTATTCCTACTGCAGTTTCAGAACTTTTTGGAACCGCATCTTCCTCTTTTGGTTCTGGTGAGATTGCTGAAAAATTAGATTTTTATGGTGCCTTTTTAGAAACAAGTATTAACAAGGATATTGCTTCAATTTCTATATATTCTTTAACAGAGCACATTGATGATGTTCTAAATATTTTGTTTGATGCATTATTTAATTTGGTATACCCTCAAAATGATATTGATATCTTTTTGTCTAATTCCTTACAAAAATTGAAATCTGAGCTTGAGAAAGTTGAGTATGTATGTCTTAAAACTTTTAACCAGTATCTTTTTAAAGATCACCTATATGGAGATGTCATTTCTTTTTCTGATTTTGAAAACATTTCATCTAAGCAATTACAATTGTACTTTAAAAGTTTTTACAACCCAGAGGATGTTTCTGTTGTAGTTTCTGGTAAATTTGATAATTCATCTCTGTACAATTCATTGAATAATCATTTAGGGTTATGGAAAGGAGGGTCTGTTAAAAAAAATATTCCTTCTATTGATAAAAGTGAAATATTCAAATTATTTGTTACAAAAACAAATGCGTTACAGTCTGCAATTAGAATTGGAAAGATTGTTCCTGTAAAGTACGGTTCTGTCGATTATTTTAAGCTAAAATTACTAAACACTATTCTTGGTGGTTATTTTGGTTCAAGATTAATGTCTAATTTAAGAGAAGAAAAGGGGTTGACTTATGGAATTAATTCATCTTTTATAAATTATGATGCTGCATCTTTTGTTGTAATATCAACTACAGTGAAAGGAGAATCAACTTCAATTGCTGTTAAAGAGATTTACAGCGAAATAGATAGATTGTCTAATCAATTGGTAGATAATGAGGAATTAATTCTTGTAAAGAATTACATTTCTGGAAGTTTAATGAGAACAGTTGATGGACCATTTTTAATTGCAGAACAGTATAAGTTGCTAAGCCATAAAGGAGAAAAGTTAGCTTACTTGGAAAAATTTAATGCAGTTATTCAAGAAATCACATCTGATGATTTATTGCAATGTGCTGTAAAGTATTTTTCTGTCGATTCTTTTTCAGAAGTTGTAGTTGGGCCTAAAAGCAACAATTAAAAAGTTTACACGTTTAATCAAAGATTGTTTAGATTGCATTTATATTTGTTTAGATTACTTCCAAATATGAAATTGTTTGTAACATCTCTTGAATTTATTTTTATATATTTTGTTGGTAAATCTAATTCAATAGAATGTTTAAATTTTGCAACAACTTACTTAGATAAAAAGAGTTACAATACTTCAATTTCAATTCTTGCTTTAGGACCACCGGATTTTCGGTGTGTTTCTGTTGATGTTTTAGGAGA
>JAQWSL010000074.1 GCA_029243225.1 Flavobacteriales bacterium | reverse complement strand
ATAATTGATTTTTGATGAAATTGCTGAGTAGTTTTCGAAAAAACTAAAATCTAGCATTGAAGAGTTAGTGAAGTTTGTGGGCAAACTTTTATTGAGGTCAAATTCTTTAGAAAAATGCAATTGAATCCAAGATGAATTTTCAATGGGTTTTTTAAAAAAGTATTTATATTTTCTTTCAACTATTCCAGAAGACATTCTTGCAAAAGATTCATTTTGAACAACTACCTCCATCTGTTCTGGGGAATAACCTGAGCAGTACATACTTCCGATTATAGCTCCAGAGCTTGTTCCAGTAATGTAATCTATGGGAATACCCTGCTCTTCTAGTGCTTTTATTACACCTATATGAGCCATTCCATATGCACCACCACCGCTAAGGACTAAACCTACCTTTTGTGCCCTTAAAATAAATGGGGAAAAAAGAATGAAAAGAGATAGTATTTTAAGCTTTTTATTCAAAAAAATATGATTTATCCATCTAAAGATAGAATTCTTTTCAAACTTTAAATTTGACAAAAATTTCAATAGGGAAAGTTTGTCAGGAACTATTCTTGTAAACCATTTGAAGGCTTAGGTGCAACTTTCTTTTCTATTAATGTCATCTCATCAACTAAATATCCAGCACCAGCATATTTATCCATTACCCAAAGTACATATCGAATATCTACCATTATATTTCTACATATTTCAGCATCAAACATAATGTCACTCATAGTAGACTCCCAGCTTCTATCAAAGTTAATACCTACTAAATGTCCATTTGCATTAATTGCTGGACTCCCTGAGTTCCCCCCAGTTGTATGATTAGAACCTAAAAAACAAATATTAAGTTGATTGTCACTACCATATTTACCGTAGTCTTTCTTTCCCCATAATTCTCTCAATCTTGGCGTGATTTCAAAATCGGGATTGCCAGTATTGTTCTTAGCAATAATACCATCTAATGTAGTAAACCAATCATAATTCATTCCATCTCTTGGTGATGACCCCTCAACTTTACCATAGGTAAGTCTTAACGTAGAATTTGCATCTGCCCAAAACGTTCTCTTTGGAAAGTATTTCATCTGAGCTTGAACATATTTCTTCATCTCATCCTGCATTAAAAAATAGTTAGAATAAAAAACTGGTTTAACATCCTTATCGTATTTCGACAAAATACTTTTTGAAAGCAAATATGCTGGATCACCTTCTAATTTTTTCTTAAATTTTTTAGGACTATAACTTAATAATTTTTCGACTTTTTCTAGAGATGAAAAGTGGCTCTTTTTAAAAATACATTCTGCATATTTACTAAAATCATTGTTGTATTTAGAAGCTATTATATCTTTAATTTCTGGTTCTAAATCATCATCTAACATTTCAAAATAAACAGGTAATAATTTACTTAAAATTGCAGCATCAATATTGGCATTGTATTTATTAAAAAATGCTGTTGCTCTTTTTAATTTTTCAGCATTTTTTTCAGTTGAATTTTCTCCAATAAGCTTACTGAAAGATTCCGAAAACCTGATTATTTCGGGGCCATAATACCAAAGTTCTCTATGAAGACTATTTGCCTGCTCGTATTTAGTGAGTCTGACCTGAAGATTTTTCATGTTTTGTAATAAGTTTTTATACTTTCCGTCTCTTGGAACACTTTTCAAATATTCAGCCTCTTGAGCTCTTTTTTTAGCCAATGCTGCTTTTTCATTTAACCCTAAATTTTGACCAATCCATTTTTTATATGCATTACTAATTCTTGACTGTTTTGAAGCATATTGAATAAATGTTTTTTCAGAAGAAGCCATGGCAACATCAATAACTGACAAGCTTAATTCTCTCATTTTAATTCTTGAAGGGTTTATAACTTCCATGTAATCTTTAACCGCATATGAAGTTAAATACTGTTGTGTATATCCAGGGAAGCCAAAAACCATAGTGAAATCATCTTTTTTTATCCCTTCTAAAGAAACTGGGAGGTGATGAGATGGAGAATAAGGAACGTTATTGTCAGAAATATCTGAAGGGTTATTTTCTTTATCTGCATAGATTCTAAAAACTGAAAAGTCGCAGGTATGTCTAGGCCAAACCCAATTATCAGTATCACCACCAAATTTACCTAATGCACTTGGTGGAGCACCAACTAATCTTACATCTTTGTAAGTTTTAGAAACAATCATGTAATATTCATTTCCATAATAAAATGGCTTTACAACAGCCTTGTACTGAGTTCCTTCAATTGCTTTAGAGGTGATTTTTTTTATTGCATCTGCCCTTAATCTGCTAGCTTCTTCTGAATCTAAATCTTCAGAAAGATTACCATTTACTAAAGCAGTAACATTTTCAATTCTTACAATAAAAGTTGCTGTTAAACCAGGATTTCTTAATTCTTCAGAAGAAGACATTGCCCAAAAACCATTTTTTAAATAATTATTCTCTAATGTACTGTGTTGATTAATTTGACTATATCCGCAATGATGATTAGTTAAAATAAGTCCTTTCTCACTAACAACCTCTGCAGTACAACCTCCACCAAAATGTACAATTGCATCCTTTAAACTAGATTTATTTATTGAATAAATATCTTCGGCTGACAATTTCAAGCCTTTTGATTGCATATCCCCCTCTAAAGCCTTAAGCAAAGAAGGTATCCACATGCCTTCATGAGCAAGAAAATTAAAACTTATTAGTAATGCTGATAGTAATAAAGTTGCCTTTTTCATTTTTAATTTTTATAAATTATTGAATGCGAATATAATAGAAAAGTCTACTCTTTGTTTAGAGATTTAATTTAAAATTATGATGTATATGAGCTAGGTCTATAGAAAATATATCTTTGTCGAATGGAGATATTAAATTTCATATTCTACCTAGGAATAAATTATATCATATTTGCGGTATTATGGTTTTTAATAGTTTCCTTTCCTAAAGTTATTCTGAAAGTATCTATCAGCTCAACGATAAGTAATTACATTTTAAAAAGTATCCAATATTATTTAATAGGAGCTATAACATCATTATCGACAATAAAATTTTATGAAAAAAATCCTGAATTTGTTTCCGCCTATGTTTTTTTAGGAGGATTTATTCTGTTTTTATATCTAGCTGGAAAAATGGAGAAAAATAAATTGTTATTTATGATAAAGGCAGTAATCAATAAAAATTTATCTCCTAGAAGCTTGAAATACGAACCTCATTTAATTGGTTTTATTGTTGTACTATATGCATTTTCGTTTAGTCTGCCAATACTATTCGACAACCCTTTAAACACATGGTTTATGAATAGCATTGAAAACATATACAAAACCCCATTATTAGGGTCTATAATTAGTTTTGCTGGCTTTATTTTTTTAATCATTATGCTCGTAAAAGGCACGCAAACAGTAAAGAAATATTGGAACATTTTAATTGCATACCTAACGGGAAAACCAATTCCTAATAAATCAGCCAACAATGACTTCATGAATCAATTTAAAAAAATGCAAAACACCAACATTAAAGAAGAAAATATTGAGCTTGATGATGTTTATGTAGATTTTGAAGAAATTGATGAGGATGAAGATTAGTAAAATTTTTATATGAAAATAATTGTAAGAACATATGCAGGAGTTGAAGAACTTCTTAAAAAGGAAGTTGAAAAACTTACTAAAAAACCTGTTTTAGTTGAAAGAAGAGCTGTTTCACTAGATGGAAATACTGAGGATTTATATAAAATAAACTTATGGTCTAGACTTGCTATTGATGTGCTGGTACACCTGTATGCTTTTCGAGTAACGGATGAGGACGATTTATATAATAAAGTAACCAATTTTAAATGGGAAGAACATTTATTTGCCGATGAAACATTTTCATTTTCTAGTATTGTTAATTCAAACAATTTTAGACACTCACAATATGTTGCTTTAAAAGCTAAAGATGCACTAGTGGATAGGTTTAAAAAAAGAACAGGAAACAGACCGAATGTTGAAAGGAAAAATCCAGACAAACATTTTATTATTCGAATATCTGAAAAAAATGGTTCAATTCTTTGGAACAGCACTGGCGACCCTTTATTTAAACGAGGCTATAGAACCCATACAGTAGAAGCTCCAGTAAATGAAGTTTTGGCCGCTGCAATTTTAGATTTGATTGAATGGGATGGTAAAACTCCTTTAATTGACCCGATGTGTGGATCTGGAACATTCTTAGCTGAAGCATTAATTAAAAGCTGTAATTACGCTCCAGGATTAAATAGAAAACAATTTGCTTTTGAAAAAACAAGTGATTTTAAACATGAACTGTGGGACAACTTAATTGAAGAAGCTAAATCATTAAAAACAGAATGTAAAGCTCCAATTTTTGGATATGACATTGACAATGAAGCAATTCATTTTTCAACTCTTAATATAGAAAACATCTTTCCCAATAATTCTGTGAAATTAGAAACTAAAGACTTTTTTGAATTGGAACAACCTATAGAAGAGGGGCTTTTAATAATGAACCCCCCTTATGATGTTAGACTTAAAAACATAAACATAGAAGAGTTTTATAACAACATTGGAAGCAGGTTAAAACATTTTTGGGAAAACTATGATGCTTGGGTTTTTTCCGGAAACTTTAGTGCTTTGAAGAAATTGGGTTTAAAGCCAAATAAAAAAATTATTTTGTTTAACGGTCCTTTGGAATGCAAATTGATACATCTACCAATATACAGAGGAAGTAAAAAAAGAGTTTCTTCATAATTTAACTAAATTAGTATTCATAAAATGGGAAATTTATTACAACAAATATTTAGCAACTCGTCTACTAGAATAATGCTTGTAATATACATGTGTCTTATTTTTGTTTCTTCTTTTTTTATTATCAATGGTTATTTTCAAGAAGTTAAACTATATGAAAAATTAGAGCTTAGGAAATTAAAAGCCATAACCTCTTCAGTTGCTCTTCAAGTTAATGGAAATCAGCTCGAACAATTACTAAATGATCATCCATGGCAAGATGACATTACTTCATCTAATGAAGATTCTAATTATTTGGAAATTCAATCTATTTTATTTGAAGCTAAGAATGTGAATTTTCTAAATTCAACATTATATACATTAAGTTTTGACACGGATGAAGAAGTATTTAGATATGGCGTACGATCAGATTCTATTTACTTTAGGCATAAATACGAACTGTTCCCTGAAATTTTAAAAGAAAGCTATGAAACTGGAAATGTCATTAGTAAATATGAAACTGAAAATGGAAAGTGGATTTCTGCATTTCATCCTATAAAAAACTCAAATAACGAAACAGTATCTGTTCTTCAAGCAGATATTCAATTAGATGAATTTAATCAAGCAACTTGGGAGAGCTATTCTGACAGAGCTCTAATCTCTTTGATAATTATCATAATAATAGCGCTAATACTTATTCCTTATGCTAAAAAAATATTAAAAGAAGATGAAAAAATCACTTTAGAACTTATACATAAAAAAAGAGAAATTGAATCTAAAAATCGTGACCTTACAGACTCTATAAATTACGCTCAAAAAATTCAGTCTGCGTTTCTTCCAGAAATAAATTACATCAAAAAACTGCTACCCAATAGCTTTATCTTGTACAAACCCAAAGACATTGTAAGTGGTGATTTTTACTGGAGTAAAAAATTTGGCAATAAAATATATTTAGCCTGTGTTGATTGCACAGGTCATGGGATACCAGGAGCATTTATGAGTTTAATAGGTTTTTCAATGCTAAATGAGATTGTGAATTCTGAAAACAATATTAAGGGTAGTGGTGAAATATTAGATGAACTAGAATTTAAAGTAAATGAAGCATTATCGTCTAAACAATACCACACTCAAAGCAAAGATGGAATGGATGTAGGTTTATGCTGTTTTGATTTAGACAAAATGGAACTTACCTATGCGGGAGCATTTAGACCTCTAATAATTATAAACAATGGAAACATAAAAGAAATAAAAGGAGATAGATTTCCGATTGGAGGAGGAACATCATATGTTAAATCACCTTTCAAATCGCACTCGATAAATATTAAAAAAGGAGATAGTTTCTTCATGTACTCCGATGGATTCCCTGACCAATTTGGTGGACCAAAAGACAAAAAATACATGAATAAAAATTTCAAAAACTATCTTGCAAATAATTGTAAACTTTCTCCTGATGAACAAATTAATGGTTTAGATAAAGAGCTTACACTATGGCAAGGTAACAATGAACAAGTTGATGACATTTTAATTATGGGTGTATTCTTCTAATAATTATTTCATTGTTAATTTTAAATACAACATGAATTCAACACAAAAAAATAAAATACGATCTAAAATTCATGAAAACATTAGTGCAACTAAACTCGAAATCGAAGATTTAACATTGCTAACCCAACCTATTTCACCAGAAAATGCTATTGGTAGAGTTAGTCGAATGGACGCCATTAACAACAAAACGATTAATGATCGTGCTCTTTTAAAAGCAAAAGAGAAACTAAGAAAATTAATCATTGCAATATCTAGAGTAGAAGAAGAAGATTTTGGAATTTGTAGGTCTTGTAATGGTGAAATTCAAGTAGGAAGACTACTTTTAATGCCTGAAAGTAATACTTGTATAAAATGTGCATCAAAAAAATAACCTCTTTTTTATTCTTTAATCTGATAATCCTATTAGGATTCTCAGGAACCTCACACAAAATAAATATTGGAAATAATACTGTTGTTGAATTTACAGAAGTCATCAAAGTCACCAATATAAATAAAGAAAACACTCAATTAATCACTAAAGAAAATAATGGTGCCAAATATTTTCTTGATGAAAAATCTGATTTTTTAATTTCTCTTAATCAGGAATTTTATTTTAAAAAAGAAATAAACCAACTTAAAGTAGAATACAATGGAAACGAGATTGTTTTTAATGGAACTCCACAAATTATTGTAACAGGATTGTCTAAAGGAGAACAAGAAATTATAGTTACCGGTTTAGACATTAATGGCGATTTAGCAAATACAACTAAGCTAAAATTTAGCACAATAGAAATCACACCTTTATTTAAAAATGATGCCATTGCTATTGGATTTTTATTACTATTACTTGCCATCATATTTTACACATCTAACCATAAAAGTTTTTCTGGATTTTATAAATTTGTTCCTGCTCTTTTGCTTTGCTATTTTCTTCCTGCAATTTTAAATTCGCTGCATATTATTAGCGGTGAATACAGTAGGTTGTACTTTATTTCATCGAGGTACTTGCTTCCTGCAAGTTTAGTATTACTCTGCTTAAGTATAGATTTAAAAGAAATAATTAAACTTGGACCAAAAGCATTGATAATGTTTTTTGCTGGAACTGTTGGTATTGTTATTGGAGGACCTATAGCTTTAATGATTGTTGGAGCTTTATTTCCAGAATGGCTTGGAGCAGATGCTTCTGAAGTTTGGAGAGGATTAGCAACTGTTGCAGGAAGCTGGATAGGTGGAGGAGCTAATCAAACGGCAATGAAAGAGATATTTGAAACACCTAATGCTCTTTTTTCAAAAATGATTGTAGTAGATGTTCTTGTTGCTAATGTTTGGATGGCCTTTTTATTGTATGGAGCAGGCATAAATAAGTCAATTAATAAAAAATTAAAGGCAGATGATTCCTCTATTGAGGGGTTAAAAGAAAAAATGAAAAATTTTGTTGCTTCTATTGCTAGAATCCCAACAACATCTGATTTAATTATTATTGCTGGTATAGGAGTTGGTGGAGCTGGCCTTTCTCATGTTTTATCTGAGTTAGTTGCTCCATTTTTTAGCGACATGAAAGCTTCCTTAGCGAATTATGGGTTAACTTCTTTGGCAAGCGGTTTTTTCTGGCTTATTGTTTTTTCAACCATTATAGGTGTTGTTTTATCATTTACAAAATTAAAAGCATATGAAGGAGCTGGTGCATCAAAGATGGGAAGTCTATTTTTATATGTTTTGGTTGCTGCAATTGGAACTCATATGGACCTAGCTGCAGTTGCAGAAAGCCCTATTTTATTTGCAATTGGAGGGATATGGATGTTAATACACGCTTTATTCTTAATTCTAATAGCTTTTATTATTAAAGCACCTTTCTTTTTTGTAGCCGTAGGAAGTCAAGCAAATGTAGGTGGAGCAGCTTCAGCTCCAGTAGTAGCAAGTGCTTTTCATCCTTCTTTAGCTCCTGTTGGAGTTTTATTAGCTGTACTGGGATATGCAGTAGGTACTGGTGCTGCTTGGTTGTGCGCAGTATTAATGCAAAATATTATTTAGATTACTTTCTAATTATTCTTTTTGCTTTTATATAATCTTTAGTTTGATGAAACTGAATGAAATAAACACCTTTCATTAGAACACTTAAGTCTAAAGTATTCTCATTATAGCCTTTATTAAGCTTAATGTAATCTGAAAGAACAATTTTTCCTGTTGCATCTACAATTGAATAATAAGCATCGTTACCTTGGTAATTCTCTAAATCTAATTCATATGTTACTAATCCTTTTGTTGGATTTGGATAAATATTGAGTACTACACCCTCACTATTAACATTGCAATTTACACTTACTGGGCTGTAAGTTTTAAAATTACCGTCAAAATCTGTTTGCCTTAATCTATAGTAGCTTAAATTTGAATATGAATTTTCGTCTATAATTGAATAATCTTTTTGGGTATTGACATTTCCTGCACCAGCTATTTCTGTAACAGACTCCCAATGAATGGCATCTAAACTTCTCTCAATTGTAAAATAGTCGTTACTTTCTTGAGAAAGAACACTAAAGTTTACTTCTACTTTACTATTATTACAGATAGCTGTAAATGAAAGTAAATCGACTGGAAGCGAATTGTTACCAGTTGTAGAGCCAAGATTAAATGGACTAAAATCTCCTATAAACAAATCACTCTTAACTCTACCAGCTGTGGCAGTTGCACTACCAGTACCATCAGAACCAGTTAAAGTAGCACCTATTTTATCCCAGCTTGTCCCATTCCAGTGAGTTAGCACTATATCTGAAGGGGAATCAACCCCAGAATTATTGTCCCAATTTAATGCTACAAAACAATCTGACCCAATAGCCGAACGCTCAATGTCCCACCAACAGCCCATTGCTACATGATCAATGTTATCTCCAGATGTAGTAGGTGTATTGTTATAACCATTTGCATCATATGAAATACTAGAATGTGCTGTGTTTTTATACTCAGCAGTGTAAGTTGTTTGAGTTGTTGAATTTGGTGTAATGAAAACAGGTCTGTAATTGACAGCATCTCCTACAGGAAAAATATAATCAGCTGTAGCGTTAGTATTTCTGTCGATTGGACCAACAACATATGAAGAACTACTTCCTCCCAAAATAGCAGTTGTGGAATTATTTTCAACAATTAATTTATTAGTTGAAGTACTTATAATGTTTCCATTATTTAGGGTTAAAACACCATTTACTTTTGTGGGAGAGGACAATGAAAGGTCTCCACCACCATTAATTTTCAAATTATTAAAAGAAGCTTCATAAAAAACTGGGGGTTGAGTTGTTTTTTTAAACCTCATGTTAACAAGGTATCTCCCTCTAGTACCGCCTGAAAAATTATTATTGTTTTGATAAGACCATATCATTCTGTTTTCTGTTAGCCCATCGTTAAGATCGTAGAGCGAAATTTCTGGTCCTGTGCCTGTTGAGTTGGTATGGTTTTCAAAAATAATTTCCAATCCACCTGTACCAGAATAGTCATAATCATCAATGGGTATTTCTACCCAACCTGTAGCATTGAACACAACAGACTGTTCATCCAATACTTTTTCATAAGTTGATAAATCTGGATAATCATCATCATCGGTTGTATTGTATTCAGTTTTAGTAGCGCTAATGCTACCAATATAGATAGATCCTGTAAAATTAAAAGAACTTGGATTGTTAACATAAATATAAAGACTATTTATTGTCTTAATGCCCAATCCTACTTCCGCCTCTGAATAAATACACCTAACATAACCGTACTTTTTAGCTGCATTAAATGGCGAATCATCCCAATTAGCAACTCCATTATAAACTACGGTTTCTTCAACAGTTTCTGATGTAGTACCTGAAAAATCAGTAATATTTGCAACTTTAGATGCTGATCCACGAAAAACTACTCTGCAGTTAGCATCTGTTGCATCTAGATAACCCTGAAAACCAACAATCAAATCTCCTTTGATTCTTAATCTTTTAGTATCTAGGTCTAAAACGCAATTTAAATCATCTTCAATTGTTAATGTTCCGTTTAGGTCTATATTACCTGAAACAGTTTTTGTACTTGAATTTTCAATTGATAGGTTAAAATAGGTATCATTTAAAACAGTTTGATCAATAGAACCATCATATAAAACTGTACCAATGTTTGAATTTAAATTACCTAGACTAATTACAGATGCACTACTTAATGTTAAAAATCCAGCATTGGTAAAATTAATCGTACCGTCTGTAGCATCAAAAGAACCATCAGCATCGAAAGTTCCTAAATCAATGTTAAGAGAACCGTCAATTATGGAATAACCCGAAACAATAAAAGTGTTTGAACTAATTGTTATTGAAGCACCTGTTTCTATACTAATAGAGTTAACATCAACATTAGAAACAACTACTGGCTGATTAGTAACATTTGGAATTACAACATCATCTGAGGATGATGGAATACCTAAGCTCCAATTAGATCCATTAGACCAGGATGAGCTTATGCTTCCATTCCAAGAGTTAGTAGGTTGACCAACAATGTATATATTGAACAAAAGCAATCCTGCTAATAGTAAAAGAGACTTACAATGGAGTAGGTAATTAAGAAATGCTATTTTATTTATTTGTCTAAACATAAAACTATGGGGTAGCCTTAATTTAATCAAACACATACTAAAATTCTATTATTATATTATTTTGCCTTTTTTTATTTAACAACACCGCTATTAGCAGTTAATTATTTTATGTTTTATCATCTATTTAAAACATATACAACTCTAATATATAACATTATTTTCTACCAATCTACATTTTTCATAGACAAATAGTTGTTTTTTAGTGATTAAAACTTAAACACAAATACATTTACAGATAAAAACACATTTAAAATAAATAGTATAATTAGCTCAATAGAATTAAGAAACATACAATAAAAACCAGCTTTGAAAGAAAGAAAGAAAGAAAGAAAGAAAGAAAGTAAGAAACTCTAGAGAGATTAAATTTTACCATTATATAGACATAAAAAAAGGAGCCCTAAGGCTCCTTTAATTCGAATAGTCTATCTGTCGCTTATTATCTTTTAACGATTCTAGTTTCTGTAATGTGATCTTTTGTTTGATTGAAACGTAAGATGTAAATACCTTTTGGTAATCTGTTAATGTCTAAAGTGTTCTTGTTAAACCCTTTGTTTAATTCAAGATAATCTGACATTACTGTTTTACCAGTTGCATCTGTAATTGTGTAATACACATCGTCTCCTTGATACTGATCCAGTTCAAACTCGATTGTTACATCATTCCAAGCTGGATTTGGATATACATCTACTGGCAATCCTCCTACAGTTGAACCACATGAGCTACTAACCGGGTAGAATGTCTTTGCTTTGCCGTCAAAATCTACCTGAGTTAACCTGTAGTAGCTAAGGTTAGCAAGTGGGTTATTATCTGTAAACACATAATCCATTTGTGTATTGCTGTTACCTCCTGGCACACCAGGCAAATCACCAACAACTTCCCATTCTACCGCATCTGTACTTCTTTCAATTAAGAACTTCTCGTTGTTTACCTGAGACACTACACTAAAATTAACATCTACTATATCGTGAGAACACTCGGTGTGGAAAGAAAGTAAATCTATCGGTAAACTATTACCATCTCCAGTTCCTGAACCAAGGTTAAATGGACTAAAATCTCCTACAAACAAATCACTCTTTACTCTACCGTTTGCTGCTGTAGCTGAACCCGAACCGGTATTATCAGTTAAAGTTGATCCAATCTTGTCCCAGCTAGAACCGTTATAATGAGCTAAAACAATATCGTCTGGTAAATCAACACCACAAGTAGCATCCCAGTTTAGCGCAACGTAGCAGTCAGAACCACTTGTTGTTCTTTCTATATCCCACCAGCATCCCATTGCAACATGATCTAAATCATTTGGTACAGTACAAGCAGTATTGTTATAACCATTAGCATCGTATGAAATACTTGAGTGAGCCGTATTTTTAAACTCTGCAGTATATGTAGTTGCAGTAGTTGCAGAAGGTGTAATAACCACAGGTCTGTATTTAGTTCCATCTCCTACAGGAAGTAAGTAATCATCTGTAGAATTTGTTTTTCTATCAAACGGACCTACAATCATTGAAGAAGCACTTCCTGTTGTAAGTGCTGATGCTGCAGTATTTTCAAGATTAAGCTTATTTGAAGATGAAGTTATAATGTCTCCACTTGTAAGTGTTAATGTAGTAGTAACATCAACATCCTGAGCTAATGTAACATCTCCACCATTTACTACGATCTCATTGAAAGTTGGATTTATAGAGGTTATACTACCTCCAGAGAGTGAAATAGACCAATCATCAATATAACCACCATCTCCACCTGCATCGTCATATACAGAAAGGGTCCATGTACCATTAGCTGTTCCGGAAAGACCTGTGAAGGCTTCTTCAGGAGCATATGTTCCAGTAAATGGTGCAGAACCAGATGTTATGGCTGAACCACCTGTTTGAAATAC
>JAQWSL010000071.1 GCA_029243225.1 Flavobacteriales bacterium | reverse complement strand
GGTATCCCTTTATTTTCAGAGCTAGCAAAAAGGTTAGACTTTGAATGCGTTGATTCAAAAATATATCTGGATCAAGTTGTCCAAAATCATTTTGTAAGGACAAGATAAAAACGAAATGCCAACAATGGCTAAAAATCATAGACCTAACCAACCAAACCGCTTCTACGCTTTTTAGCCGGAACGTTAGTTCTAAATACTTGCAAAACCCCATCTTCAAACGACGTCAAACAACGAAAAACGACGTTATAGTCCGTTAACGACAGTTTTACGCAGTTACACGACGTAAAGCGACGTATAAAGTGATCAATTTTCGATTAAATTATTTCGCGAAAATACCATTTTTTTCAAGTGCTACTATTTCGCTACCACAGAATTAGAAACCCAGATTAATTGGTAGCTAGCAAACCGCGAACGTCGTCTAAGTGCAGACAAAAATGGGGCTCAATTCAAGGTGAAAATTAATTTGGTCAATGAACGAATCTTAGCCGTTTACTTTTACCCCTATTTGTGAATAAAGTTATTTGATTCCCAATATTTCAATTGATATATTTAAACAAGAAAAATCGTAAAATGACCAAAAAGACAAAATCAAAGTTTTACTTGAAAAATACAACGAAATACTCCTAGTGGTGACCCCAAGCGGATTCTAACTCGATGAGTTTGCTACCATGTTGTTACCCAATTTTATAGAATCCTTTCATAGCGAAGGATACAGCAAAGAATCGATTGTCCTAGTGGGACAACAAACAACAGATAAGAACCTCTGTATAGTGCAAACATAAGTGCAAACACAATTAATTAGGGAGTCTATTTAGACTCCTTTTTTTTATGCTTTAAGGAACTAAATTTCAATAGTATCGTTAGTTAAATGACATTAGGTTGTCAACATTATGTAGGCAAGTGTAATGTAATACAAGAAAGTGAAAGTAACTTGCTTTATGTTATACTTAGACTCAAAGTGTTCTATAATGTCTTTGAAAAATTGCTCATTTAAGTCTGTTTAAAGATTAAATTCTATGTAATCACCTATTTTCCAGTATTTATTTGTTTAAATTAGTTATATGATTGATAAGATGAAATATTTGATTTCAATTTCAATTTTATATTTATTTTGTTTTAGCTCCTGCGCCACAAGTAAAAAAAGCGTAAACAAACAAGCAACTACAACTCAAAACGGACAAATCAATACAGGGCAAATTGTATCAATAAAGCTTGTAACTAAAGGAGGCAAGATAAGTGAACATGAAGAGCTGTATTTTAGATTATCTATTCAAGATTACTTTATTAAATTTTGTGAAAGCGATGTGTCTTTAAATGATATTCAACCCTATATACAGAACGAAAATGAAATAAGCAGCGTAACTCTTTTATTAGAAATAAAAGAAGGTGAATGGGATAACTGCAATTTGCCTGGTCATGTACAAAGCAGAACAGGACCTTATGTAGTGATTAAAAAGATTTTAGATTAATGCTCGCTGCAACATGCAACAATTGTTATAATTTTAATCAATGAAATTTATTAAAATTATTTCTACTTACTGCTTCCTTTTATCTATAATCTGTTGCACCACCAATTATTCTAAAAGCAGCAAGAAGCTGGATGATAACTGGGTGTTTAAATGCACAAGCGATAGTATTTGGAGACCAGCCATAGTACCAGGAACTGTTCACACTGATCTTCTCGAAAATAACGTAATAGAAAATCCTTTTTTCAGGAATAACGAACATAATCTTCAGTGGGTAGATAAGGAAAGCTGGGAGTATAAAACAAGTTTCTTCCTTTCCGAAAAAGAAATAAATTTTAAGAACATACAATTAATTTTTAACGGATTAGACACCTATTCAACAGTCTATTTAAACGATAGTTTATTGTTTTCATCTGAAAACATGTTTCTAAGATATTTTGTAGACGTCAAAAGGAATCTTAAACTAGGTGAGAATGGCTTAAAAGTAATATTTAAATCACCAATAAAAGAAGGCATTAAAAAACACGACTCTATAGGTTATACAGTCCCAGTTTCTGGAAATGATTTAGCTATAATAGGTAAAGTTAAAGATGGCAAGCAGGTAAGTGTTTTTTCTAGAAAGGCACCTTATCACTTTGGTTGGGACTGGGGTCCAAGATTGGTTACTAGCGGAATCTGGAGACCCGTTGAGTTAAAAATGTGGAATGGAGTTGTTATTTCGGATTTTCACATTAATCAAATATCTATTAATGAAGTGGCTAAAATGGTTGCAAACATAGAATTATCCTCTGACGAAAAAAATTCAGTTGTATTGGATCTTTTTGTGAATCAAAAAATAGTAATTCAACAAAAAACTTCAATTACAAAAGGTAAAAATAGTATCTCAATTCCTTTTCAAATAGAAAATCCTAAAAGATGGTGGCCAAACGGAATGGGGGAGCAAGCTTTATATGATGTTCAGATAAAAGTTTCAACCGCAAATTCAATTGATAGCAATGCCTTGAAAATTGGGTTAAGAGAAATTGAATTAGTTCAGAAACCAGACTCAATAGGAGCTGCATTTTATTTTAAAATAAATGGAATTCCAACCTTTGCTAAGGGGGCTAATTACATTCCTCAGGATGTTTTCTTACCAAGGGTTAATAAGGAAAAGTATAAGCATATTTTGAGCTCTGCTGCAGCTGCAAACATGAACATGATAAGAGTTTGGGGTGGTGGAGTTTATGAAAGTGATTTGTTTTATGATTTATGTGACAGTTTAGGATTAATGGTTTGGCAGGATTTTATGTTTGCTTGTTCGATGTACCCAGGCAACAAAGAGTTTTTCAAATCCATCTCACTTGAGGCTGTCGACAACGTTAAAAGGCTTAGAAATCACCCTTCTATTGTTCTTTGGTGTGGGAATAACGAAGTTCTTTCTGCATGGAAAAGATGGGGTTGGGAGAATGAAGCGATTAATAATCAATCAAAAGAAATAGCTTCCATTTTATGGAAGACTTACGAGACTATTTTTCATGAAATACTTCCAAATACTGTTTATAAGCACAGTCCTCAAACGCCCTACTGGTCTGCCTCTCCAAGCTCGAGAACAGGAATTAAATCATCTAACTTTTCTGGAGATATGCATTATTGGGGTGTATGGTGGGGTGGAGAGTCGTTCACTGCATATGAAACAGAAATCCCAAGATTTATGTCTGAGTTTGGCTTTCAATCTTTTCCCGAATACAATTCAGTAAAGAAGTTTACAAATGAAAACGATCATACTATTTATTCTGATGTAATGAAATCGCATCAAAGATCAAGTATTGGAAATAAAACCATCGAAAAATATTTATTGCGTAATTATAAAAAACCGAAAGATTTCGAATCATTCCTATATGTAAGCCAGCTTCTTCAAGGTTACGGAATAAGATTAGGCACTGAAGCCCATAGAAGAAATAGAGACAGATGCATGGGATCTTTATATTGGCAATTAAACGATTGCTGGCCTGTAGCGTCTTGGTCCAGTATTGATTATTATGGCAAGTGGAAAGCACTTCATTTTGAAATGAAAAAAGCATTTTCTAATGTGATTATTTCTAATCATATTGAAAATGACTCTCTAATTTGTCATGTTGTTTCGGACTCAGTAAATCCTTTTGAAGGAATTCTAATGGTTAGCGTATTAGACTTCAAGGGAAAAGAATTAAAAGCTTTAGTAAAAAAGGTTAAGGTGATGCCAAATTCTTCAATTAAAGAGCTTAAATTTTCATTGCAAGGTTTCGATAAATCTACTTCGTTTATAAAGGCAGCTTTAATTTCTAATAATAAAATTATTGCAAATTCAAATTATTTTTTAGCTCCTTTTAAATTTCTTAATTTAAAAAAGCCAGAGATTGAATTTGAGATAAATAGAAATAGAAATGAATACGAATTAACATTTGAATCAAATTCTCTTGCTATAGATGTATTTCTATCCTTGGAAAAAGAGTGTTCTTTTTCTGATAATTATTTTGATTTAATTCCGGGAGAAAAAAAACATATTTTTCTTAAAATAGATGAAGAAATAGACAAAAAATATCTATATAAAAACTTAAAGATTGTTACTTTGGCTGATACGTATTGAAAATAATTTTTTTTCCTCTTTTTATTGTCTAATAAAAAGATAAATTTGCTGAAAATTTATTATGCAAGCATACTAAAAAAAAGAAGTAATGTCTGAAAAAGTAATCAATAAATTATTAGTTGCAAATAGGGGTGAAATTTCTATAAGAATTTTTAGAGCCGCCACAGAATTGAAAATAAGAACCGTTGCTGTTTTCACTCATGAGGATAGGTATTCTCTGCATAGGTATAAAGCAGATGAATCCTATCAAATAGGAAGTGAAGATGATCCCCTTAAACCATATTTAGACATTGAAGAATTAATCTCTCTTGCTAAAAGAGTAGGGGCTGATGCAATTCATCCAGGATATGGTTTTCTTTCTGAAAACGTTTCTTTTGTTAGAAGATGCTCTGAAGAAGGGATCATTTTTGTTGGCCCTAAGGCTGAAGTTATGCAGCAATTAGGCGACAAGATAGCAGCAAAAAAAATAGCCATTAAAGCTAAAGTTCCTGTAATTGAAGGAGCGGAATTAAAATCTTCAAATATTCTTGAAATTAAAGAAATTGCTTCAAAAATAGGTTACCCTGTCATGCTAAAAGCTGCCGCAGGGGGCGGTGGACGAGGGATGCGTGTTGTTAAGAATGAAAAAGAATTAGAAAGGAATTACAGTGAAGCTAAAGGTGAAGCAGGAAAAGCATTTAATGATGACACTATTTTTATAGAGAAATTTATCGATTCTCCAAAGCATATAGAGGTGCAGATTTTAGCAGATGAATATGGAAACACTGTTCATTTGTTCGAAAGAGATTGTTCTGTACAAAGAAGGTTTCAAAAAGTAATTGAAGTAGCTCCGTGTCAGAACATAAGCCAAGAAACAAAAGAGAAACTATATAGCTACGCATTGGCAATTACTAAATCTGTGAATTACAGTAATGCAGGTACTGTAGAGTTTTTGGTCGATAAAAATGAGGGGATATATTTTATTGAGGTTAATCCAAGGATACAGGTCGAGCACACAATTACAGAAGAAATAACAGGCATTGATATTGTTAGATCACAAATTCAGATAGCTAGAGGATACTCGTTATCAGACCCTCAAATCCACCTAAAAAGTCAACAAGATGTAGCTTGTAATGGATTTGCTATTCAGTGTAGAATTACTACAGAAGACCCCAAAAACAATTTCACTCCAGATTACGGAACTATTATCGCTAGAAGAATGGCTAATGGTTATGGAATTAGAATAGATGCTGGTAGTATCTATACAGGGTTTAAAGTTTCTCCTTTTTTTGACTCTATGTTGGTTAAAGTATCTGCTAAGGGAAGAACTTTAAAAGGCACCTGTAGAAGAATGACAAGGGCATTAAGTGAATTTAGAGTAAGAGGTGTTAAAACAAATATAAAGTTTCTAGAAAATGTAATAGGCCATGAGGATTTTCAAGAAGGAAAAGTAACCGTAAATTTTATAGAAAATAACCCTGAACTATTTGAATTTAGAAAAGGAAGAGATAGAGGAACAAAAGCATTAAGGTTTTTAGGAGAAGTGATTGTTAATGGAAATGCTGACGTTAAAAGCGTTAATGAAAAACATGTTTTTCCAACTCAAAAAATCCCAAGTTTTGATAAATATGCTGGATATCCAAAAGGTACAAAAGATTTACTAAATGAGTTGGGAAGGGAAGGGTTTATTAAATGGTTAAAAAACACTGAAAAATTAAAGTACACAGACACAACATTCAGAGATGCTCATCAATCTCTATTGGCAACTCGAGTTCGATCAATTGACATGCTAAAGGTTGCAGAAGGTTATGCCAAAGAATTTCCACAACTTTTTTCTATGGAAATGTGGGGAGGTGCAACATTTGATGTTTGTATGCGGTTTTTAAAAGAAGATCCTTGGACTCGTTTAGAGTCGCTAAGGGCAGCAATGCCAAATATTTTAACACAAATGTTAATAAGAAGCTCTAATGCTGTTGGTTACACTTCATATCCAGACAACTTAGTAGAATCATTTATTGAGGAATCTGGAAAAAGAGGCATGGATGTTTTTAGAATTTTTGATTCTTTGAATTGGTTTGAATCGATGAAAACTAGTATTACTGCCGTAAACGAAAGAACAGAAGGAATTGCTGAGGCTTGTATTTGTTATACTGGGGAAGTTTTAAATAAAAATGAGCAGAAGCATACCCTACAATATTACATTGATTTAGCTAAGAAATTAGAAGATCACGGGGCACATATGTTAGCCATCAAAGACATGGCAGGTTTATTAAAACCTTACTCAGCTAAAAAGTTAGTTACTGAATTAAAAAAAGCAATTGATTTGCCAATTCACTTACATACTCATGACACTTCTGGCTTACAAGTTGCAACTTATTTACAAGCAGCCGAAGCAGGAGTCGATGTTGTCGATGTTGCTTTAGGATCTATGTCCGGCCTAACTTCACAACCAAACTTCAATTCAATTGTAAATATGTTTGATGGGCACAGAAGAAGCGAAGAAATTAACATTACCAAGCTAAATGAGTACTCAAATTATTGGGAGGCTACAAGAGAATATTATTACCCATTCGAATCGGGTCTCAAGGCAGGAACTGCGGAGGTTTTTAATCATGAAATACCAGGCGGTCAGTATTCTAATTTACGCCCTCAAGCTAGAGCTCTTGGATTGGAAGAAAAGTTTGAAGAAATTAAAATTAATTACAAAGAGGTCAATAATTTATTTGGAAACATCATAAAAGTAACCCCCTCTTCAAAAGTGGTAGGAGATATGGCATTGTTTTTAACGGCTAACAATTACACTACTAAAGATGTTATTGAAACGGGTGAAACGATGTCTTTTCCAGATTCAGTAATTAATTTTTTCAAAGGAGATTTAGGTCAGCCCTATCAAGGTTTTCCAAAAGAGGTTCAAAGAATAATACTTAAAAATATAAAACCTTTTACGAACCGCCCAAATGAATATTTAGAAGCTATAGACTTTAATGCGGAGCTTAAGAAGCATGTAAAAAAATACCCTTTAAAACCTGCAAAAAAAGATTTACTTTCTAAGTTATTGTACCCAAAGGTGTTTGATGATTATTATGCTCATTTTGAATTATTTGAAGATGTTTCATTTGTTCCATCAAAAGCATTTTTCTTTGGTTTAAAACAAGGCGAAGAAATAATTGTTGAATTTGAGCCAGGAAAAGCTGTTATAATTGAGCTTAGTTACGTTACTCATGCAAATGCTGCTGGAGAAAGAAAAGTTTTTTTCAAACTAAATGGACAAACCAGAACAGTCTCTGTTAAAGACAAGAGTATTAAATCAACAACTGTTAAACACTTAAAAGCAGAAAGTGAGAATCAAATTGGAGCTCCTCTTCAGGGAAAGCTAATAGGAATTAAAGTAAAGAAAGGAGATCAAATTAAGACTGATCAACCATTGTTTTTTCTAGAAGCAATGAAAATGGAGTCATCTGTTCTTTCTCCGTGCGATGGAAGAGTTAAAAAAGTACATATTTCTGAGGGTTCCATGGTTGAGCAAAACGACATGGTTATAGAATTAGAGTAGAAATTTTTTGTTATGGACATATCCAAAAAAAAACCATTTTTCCCTGTAAATAAGCAGCTTTATAACTATCTATTAGATAATGGAAGAATAACTAAATTGCCAATATTATATGAAGATTTATTAAGATATACAGATGGATTTCCTTTACTGGACAAAAACGGAGACGATACTCTTTGGGAATCTGTTTTATATGCTGAAGAGGTGATAAGTGAGTTTAATAAAGGGCTAACTTTTGTTTATTCATTGTTGAAAACAGACGGTGACATGTCCTTCATGAATCACTTATATGTTGATAGAATTGATTATTGTCATTTTGGTAATTCCAAACCATTTAGAATAAGAATTGTAAATAAATTCAATGATAATTATGATTATTTCTACGTTAAAAAGACAGATGCGTCAAGAGTATATGGTCTTGAACTAGAATATATTCTAAGCCCCAATAGAATCAATTTTTATATCGATGGTCAAACATTAATTGAAGAGCATATTCCAGGAATACCTGGCGATAAATTCATGGAAACTTATACAAAAACACCTTCATTTAATAAAGTAAGAATTGCGAAAGAATTTGTAAAATTTAATGAGCGATGTTTTGCTCGGTTGTTAGGCGACATGAGGTCATATAACTATGTAATTGACATAACACCAGACTTTGAAGATGAACAATATAGGGTTAGAGCAATTGATTTTGATCAACAGTGTTATGAAGGAAGAAAAAATATGTACCTGCCTCAGTTTTTTAAAGAAAACAGTATGGTTGTTGAATTTTGTTCAGATGTGATGACTCCAGAGACTGTAGAACAATATAGAAAGGAGGAGCGTGTTCTGATAAGAAGACGATATGAAACAGCACAGCATCGTTTTAAAAAGTTAATCAATTGTTTGTGTAATGATAAGCTATCGTCAAAAATTAAAATTGAACAACTAAAAGAAGAGCTTGAAAAGTATCACAAAAGTTCATTTAATTCATGTAAAAACATGGGTGACATATTGGTGTTACATTTAAAATTAATGTTGTCAATAACTTAAGGCTTATTATAAATAGCAGCCTAACTAATTAACTATTTTTACATAGGTTAATAATTTAATTAATGGCAAAAAGCAAAAAAGGCCCCAAAAAAAGTATTTCTCTTACTCGAGAGGTGAAGAAAATTTTTGAAGCTAATCCCGATTACACTTATAATTACAAACAAATATCTTCTCTTTTGGGAATTAGAGATTTGTCTGCCAGAAAGTTAATTGTTTGTATTCTCGAAGATTTAACAGACCAGGAAATGCTCATCCAAATATCTAGAGGTAAATATCAAATGAAAGGCGGTGCTATTCTTTACACGGGTTACTTACAGTTTATTTTAAGAGGCGGTGCGTTTTTCATTTCTGATGAATTAGATGAAGATATTTATGTTCACCCAAGCAGAACCGGTAAGGCTTTTAATAAAGACAAAGTAAAAGTTAGGATTATAAAATTTAAAGGAAAATCTGAAGGTGAGGTTGTCGAAATTTTAGACCGTCATAAGAAAGAATTTATTGGTACAGTAGAGAAAAGTGGAGCAAATTTTTTCTTAAAATTAGATGACAAAACAATGCCTGTAGATTTTTTCATTGAAAGAAAACATTTAAATGGTGCAAAGGATGGCGAAAAGGTGAAAGTTAAATTATTGACTTG
The DNA here is from genome assembly GCA_029243225.1 of Flavobacteriales bacterium. Taxonomy (GTDB): domain Bacteria; phylum Bacteroidota; class Bacteroidia; order Flavobacteriales_D; family Parvicellaceae. Next base: position 5,821 of record JAQWSL010000071.1, on the reverse strand, counting down.
GCCCTCTACAGTAAAAAGCCCATATGCTGCAGTTATTGATGTTCTTGGAGACCCAGGCGAGCTGAAAGTTGAGATGGAATCAATATTGTCAGAATTTGGCTTTTCTAGTAAATTTAAACCAGCAGTTCAGCGTGAGGCAGATTTGATAAATGAACCCAATTACAATATAGAAGCTAAAAAAAGAAAAGACTTAAGAGGCGTTTTAACATTTACAATTGACCCCCATGATGCTAAAGATTTTGATGACGCATTAAGCTATAGAGTGTTAAAAAATGGGAATCTCGAAGTGGGCGTACACATTGCAGATGTTAGTCATTTTATTCTTCCTAATTCGGAGCTCGATAAAGAAGCTTACTTGAGAGGTAATAGTATCTATTTAGTAGATAGAGTGGTGCCAATGTTGCCCGAAAAATTAAGTAATAAGTTGTGTTCGCTTAGACCAAACGAAGATAAACTTACTTTTTCTGCGCTTTTTGAAATAGATAATAAATGTGAAATTTTAAACCAATGGTTTGGTAAAACAGTTATTCACTCAGATTACAGATTTACATATGAACAAGCGCAGGAGATCATAGAGGGAAAGGCACATGAAATAGAAAAAGAAATAAAGCATTTAGATAAAATTGCTAAACAGAAAAGACAAGAAAGATTGAGTGAAGGTGCTCTAAACATAGAAAGCCAAGAAGTTAAATTCAAATTGGATGATCAAGGCAATCCCATAGATATAATTCTTAAAATTTCTAAAGATGCACACAAGCTAATAGAAGAATTCATGCTTTTAGCTAATAAAAAAGTAGCCGCAAAGATTGGCAAACCTGAAAAAGACAAGAAAATAGTTCCTTTTATTTATAGAATTCACGATCAGCCAAATCCAGAAAAAATAAGCGACCTTAAAATTTTCCTTGAACAATTTGATTATCAAATTGTAAAAGAGAAAAACAAACCAATTTCAAGCAGCCTTAATAAAGTCATGCAAAAGGCAAAATTAAAAGGAGAACTTCACATAATTGGCCCAATGGTTATTCGTTCAATGTCAAAAGCAATTTATTCAATTGAAAATGTTGGGCATTATGGATTAGCATTTAATTATTATTCACATTTCACCTCTCCAATTAGAAGATATGCTGATTTATTGATACATAGAATTTTAGAAGATATATTAAATGGTAAATCTTATAATAATAACGCAGCTTTGGAGCAGCAGTGTAAGCACATTTCAACAACAGAAAAAGAAGCTGTTGAAGCAGAAAGAGCCTCTACAAAATACATGCAAGTTGTATTCTTAAAGGATAAAGTAGGAGAAACTTTTACCGGTAAAATAAACGGGCTAACTGATTGGGGGTTTTATGTTGAGCTCGATGACAATAAGTGCGAGGGATTGGTTCAAATTAACTCTTTACCTAATGATCATTATTATTTTGATCACGAGCTTAAAAAAATTATTGGTCACAAGACCAAAGAAAGTTTTTCAATAGGCCAAGAAGTTCAGGTTGTAGTTAAAAGAACAAATCTTCAAAAAAGACAGATAGATTTCATCCTTTTTGAGTAATTAACCATGCAAAGTTGATATGTTTATCTATGAAAAGTAGGTATTCATCTATGTTTTCATTATTTTGGTCAAAATTGTGTTAACTAAAAAGTTGAAGAAAAAATAGACATAATATATTACAATGATCCTATCTGTCCCACATGTTGGGGCATGGAGCCACATATGAAAAAATTTATTCTTTCATATGGGCACCTTTTTAATATCCATTACAAAATGGGTGGGCTTTTACCGTATTGGGAAAAATACAGTTCAGTTTTAATAAGTAAACCTTTGGATATTGCTAATGATTGGGATTCAAAGAGCGCAGATTATGAAATGCCTATAGATGGAGATATTTGGAGAGAAGATCCTCTTGAATCCTCTTTCCCACCTTCAATTGCATTTAAAGCCATAGAAATACAGAGCAGAGAGAAATCGATTATGTATTTAAGAATAATACGTGAAATGGTTTTCACCAAGAAGATGAATATTAATAAATGGAAACATCTTTTTAGTGCAGCCAAAGAAGTAGGTTGCGATTTAGAACAATTTAAGAAAGACTACGATGGCCAAGCAAGAGAAGTTTTTTATCAAGACATTGAAAAAGCTAAACTAAAAGGAATTAAAATTTTCCCTACTATAATAATGTCTAATAACCTTGGACATTCAGTCAATTTAAAAGGATACAATACCTACGAAATTCTTGAAGAAGAATTAATGAAGTTATATTTTAAAACCAAGAAAAAGTATTACAATCAAGAGGGAATCAGTTTGTTTGAAAAGCAGTCTTCTTTAACTACAAAAGAATTTGCAGATTTAAAAAATATTGGATTAGAAGATGCAGAAGCCATTCTGCAACGGTTTGAAAACAACAACAAAATAAAATCCCATAAAACTAAAAATGGTGTTGTTTGGACAAAAAATAAAATTACAATAATTGGTGGTGGAATAGCAGGATTAACTTTAGGCAACTTACTTGAGAAAAAAAGTTTAGATTTTCAGATCTTTAAGAAAAAGGAGAAAAAAACTGAAGCAGATCAGGGCATTATGGTTTCTGATAAAGGAATAAATATTCTTAAATCAATTATCCCACAAGAAAACCTTTCTTTAGTAGGAAATCAAATCACAAACTATAAGTCCTTCGATCATAAAGGACGATCATTGGAAAAATCAGCTTTAGAAAATACTTATGTTTTTTCAAGAAAAAAGTTGATAAACCTTCTTCATGAAAAACTGCCTGTCGATAAAATTTATAACGGGCTTGAATTAAAAGATCTTAATCAAGATAAATCAATTGTAAATCAAATGAATTTTAATGGTGTTAGTAGTCAAACAATTAATCCAGAAATTGTTATTGCTGCTGATGGTGCAAAAAGCAGAGTAAGAGATAAATTATTCCCAAACATAGAACTTTCTTCAGTTCCAGAGAACGAAATAATTAGCATTGTTAAGAGTAAAAAACTTGCTAAAGAATTAGGTTCATCATTTAAAAAGTATATACATAAAGACGGAGGCTTAGCTTTGGGTCTTTTAAGAATGAGCAAGAAAAAAGTTGTTTGGTTTATCCAATTTAATTCGATTAAATATCCAGATAAACTAGAGACAGCTAGTCAAAAAAAGAAATTTATTGAAACATACTTTAATAATTGGGATGCTCCTGTGTCTGAACTTTTGGAAAAGACAGATTTTAATTTCTCACACCTTTGGAAAGAATATCAACTCAAAAGTAATTATCAGCTTAACAAAAGCAACACTTTATTTCTAGGAGATCCTTTATCTCCTTCAATTCCTTTAACAAGTAGGGGCTCAACCCAAGCGATTGAAGATGCGCAATTATTTTCAGATTTGGTGAGTAAAAATTCTTTAGAATTACAATCTGATATTGAGTTCTTATTCGATCAGTACAATGAAATTAGAAATAAAGACAACGAAAGTTTTGACACAAAAACAGATAAATTTCTTAAGGACATTATTCAGCCAACTATTGAAGAGTTAGCAATCAATTAGTTATAGCTTTTCAAAAGAAATAGTTTCAATTGAATTTCCTAAATAAATTTTAACAACATATAAACCTGCCGCCCAGTTATATATATCTACCAACAAAGAAGAGGTATTTATTTTGTCCGAAATAGAAATTTGCTTACCATAAATGTCATAGACTACAACCTTTGAAAGCAGCTGAGTTGAGCTAATATTAAGTTCGTTTAAGCTAGGATTAGGAAACAAGGTGGTTGAATTTTTAGCACTATTAACACTCAATGCATCTGAATTAAATATATTGATATCATCAATAAATAAATTGTTTCCGCCTCCTGATGTAAAAGAGAATTTAAACCTAAAGTTTTCAATGCAGTATGAATTTGTAATATTTGTTATATAAACTTGCTCCCACTCGGAAGGTTGAGGTAAAAAAGGAGTGCTTGTATTAAATGCAGTTTTCAGCTGATTATTAGATATACTTTTTCTAACATACCAAGTTTCCCCACAATCTTTAGAAGCTAAAATTTGTAAACGGTCAGAATTTGCACTTGATCGATTAGCATATGCATATTTAAATCCAATCGTTACAGCTGTTTCATTGGACAAATCAATAGTATTACTTTCAAGGTCATAGGTTACATCCTCTATACATAGTAAATTATTTAATTTCATGGAGCTAAAACCATTCGAAGAGGCGCTGTTTTCTTGTCCCCACCAAGTGGAACTTGAAAACCAGTTTTCAGAAATAGCTGATGCGTCTTCAAAGCCTTCTTGATAAGGAAGCAGGCTACCTATTGAAGGTAAAACTGAGATGAAATTATTTTTTGTTTCTGAAACACTATTAGTACCATCTCCAACAGTTAATGAAACTTGATATTGCCCAGGGTTACTGTAAGATACAACAGGATTTACTAAATTAGATGACGATGGACTTCCTCCTGGAAAAGACCAGTTCCAAGTTGAAACGTTATGAAATGATTCATCTGAAAAGTTAATTGTGTCTCCAATACAAATTACAGGGCTGTTTACTTTGAAATCAGCCTTGCAAAGTTGTGGAGCAGAAAACGTACCAGTAGCAATAAGGTTAGCTGTTTGCCATAAATTATCTCGACCACCAATTGATGAATTTAATGCGGTTCTCATTCTATTGGCCTGACCGTTTGTAAACATTTTTCTGCAACTGGCATAATTCATATAATTTTCTGTATTTGCATATGGACCACAAGCAGTGTCATTTTGATTACACCAGGTAGATCCAATAGTATTTGGAGTGTCTACAACATTGTCATCAGAACTACAATTCGAGGCAAGTCCAGGATCGTTCGTGCTCCCCCAAGTATGAGGAAGGTTTAACCAATGACCTGCCTCATGAGACAAAGTTCTCCTTCCAGGACTGCTTGTTCCAAAACTTCCAACATAATCGTGCCTCATCCAAATTGAGTTTGCCATCCCGTTTCCAAATGAATTGGAAGGATAATTAGTATACCCCGCAACACCATCTGATGGATTGCCACAAATAATTACATTTAAATAATTGTGAGAGGACCAATCTCCGTTATAAACATCATTTCCTGTAATAATGGCATTAAGTTGATCTTCACCTCCTGAAAAATTTGAAACATAGCTATAAGGAGATAGCGTATGAGTAATTCCACTAAAACATGTTCCATCTGGAGCAATAGTTGCTAATTCAAAGTTAATTTCAACATCTGCAGAAATGCTTTGAAACATAGGTGATACAGTAGCTGTGTCAGGGTTAAGCTTTCTAAAATCCTTATTTAACGACAATAAACCATCTAAAATTTGATCATCGGAAATATTTTCGACTCCTCCATTATGTATCAAATGAAAAACAACAGGGATTGTATATACGATTCCCTTTGTCTTACTTATTAATCCTTGTTTCTCTAAGTCTGAAAGTTCTTTTTGTTCAGCCATATGAATTTTCAACCTTTCAGGAGATTTAAGCAGCTCTTTTAGTAGCTTGTGTTGACCACAACCAACCTCATGAGGTTCTTGTCCTAATGCAGTGAAAAGAAAAGGAATAGCAATTAATGTAAATAGTAAACGAAGCATTATTTTTATTTTTAAGACATTAAAGTTAGTTAAAAGTTGTCTAAAAAATTAAGTTCGTTTAAGTAGAAATTATAAAGGAATTAGCTATTAGTTTTTCTCCTCTATATTTTCTAAAGAGTTGCATCATGGCAACAACATCTTTTTCACAATAGTTGATTATGCGATCTAAATCATCTTCTTCATAAAATATTTTAGCTACTTGACTTCCGTCAATATCATCCTTTGGAGTTGGAATGT
>JAQWSL010000043.1 GCA_029243225.1 Flavobacteriales bacterium | reverse complement strand
TTCTTTCAATTTAGCATCAATTGAAGCTATTTTAGTTTTAGGATATTCTTCACCTGCTTTAATCTTTAAAGCGTCAGTGTATGCAGTTCTAGCTTCTTGATAAGATGACTTATCAAAAAGTTTGTCGGCTAACTCTATTTTATTTTTATACTTATTTTCTAGCAAAGAAAGTTTTTCAACTTCTGTTTTTAAAGCCTCTGCTTTCTTAATTTGTTCTTTTGGATAATTTTCAACAGGTTTAATTTGAAGAGAAGATTTATATTTTTCAATTGCAAGATCATAATCTTTAGCTGTAATTGCTTGATCTGCGTCTGCTATTAATTTTTTATAATTTTCTTCTGATTGTTTTTCATTAGAAATAATACCATCAATTTGTATTATTCTATCTTTTGGATCTCTTTCATTTGATTTTATAGCGGAAGCAGCTGCATATAATTTCTTTGCTGATTCCCATTCCTTTTGATCAAAAGATTTTTTGGCTTCATTCATTTTAGCTTGATACTGCTTGTTTATGGCAGCATTAGCTAAATTCTCTTTTTTAAGATTTGTAGCATCAATTTTTTTATATGGAAGTTGATCTTCTGGCTTTATCTCTTTAGCTTGATTATAAACCTGAATAGCTTCATCAAATTTTTCTGATAACACTAAATTATCACCTTTCTGAATTAACGCTTGAAATTGGGCATCATTTGCCTTATCACTTTCCAGTTGAGCCATTTTAGCATTTGCATCCATTATCTTTTGACTCACAGCATCATCAGACTTTACCTTTAAAGCTTCCTTGTATTTTAGAATGGCAATGTTATAATTGGCTTTAGAAAAAGCAGAATTACCTTCACTAACCATCTTTTTAAAAAGCTCCTCTTGTTGCCTTGCCTTTGATGCTACAGATTTAATGTAATTTTCAGTTTCTTTTTTACGTTGATTTACATACGTAAAATCCCAATCTAACTTACTATCGGTTGGGTTAATTCTCGCTTTACCTACAGGTCGATCAGTAACAATGGAATAATCAGTTTCTGGTTGCTCCTTAAACAATTCAAGGCTTGATTCAATGTAAGATTTAAGCTCCACCTCCTCAGGGTAATATCCTTTTTTTGTATCCAGAAGAAGTGATTTCGAAACATATCCAGATTTACTAAATGTGAGTTCATAAATGTGACCAAAATCACATTCTATTTGTTTGTACTTACCATTAGACGCAGTAGTTTCTGACTTGTATACTGAACCATTTTGTTTCACAGTAATTTTAACCCCCTCAAGTTTGGCACCAGAAACATCTGTAATTCTACCTTCGAAAATCAAAATAGGATCTTGACCATACAAAGAAGATGACAACAGCAATAAAACTGAAAAAATGAACGAAAATAAAAACCTGTTATACATAATTATAAAAACTTAACAAATATCAGATAAATTATCAATATTAAAGCATAGTTAAAAACAAACCTTTTAACGTAAAAATTAACAATTCGTTACTTAAATGATATTATCATCAAAACATTTTGTTTTAATGTTAAATACAACCATCTACATAGAACGTTCAATTAACTTAAAAGAAATTACAAACTAAAGGAAGAAAATTGATAATATACAAAGAAGAGGTGAACCCAGCTAATAGAAGAAACCTTTGCTGCCCTACTGAATTAAATAGTCTTTTTTTATAGGAAAAAAATGAAGAAATAAATAAGGCTAAAAAAAAGAAAAAAGAAAAAAAGTTATTTTCAAAAAGTAAAACAGGAATTGCAAAAATAATTGTAGGGGAAATTAAAAAGCTTGGATCTGATTTAGATTTGAGATACTTTTTGATAAGTAATATTGCATACAGAACTAAAATAAACATAGCTAAAAATCCGAAAAAATTCTTTAACAAACTAGACAACAATGGATTTAAGTTTAATGTAAAAACTAAAGAAAAAGATAAATACACAACACCATATATCGATTTCATGTTTTTAAAGACATAAAACAAGCCAACCACAAAAATAATTACAGGCATTAAAAATATTGGAGGCACAAACTCACCTATTTCTACCCAACTAAATAAAGCATATAGTAGGTACACTAAAAACAAATAGAAAGGCAACTTCACTTCCCAATTCATAGTATCATCATTTTGATTAAATCATAAAAACTGTTAAAAATATACTTTAGATGTACCATTTTAAAATTTTCTCGTTATATAGTTGTAGCTAGTTGAAAAAAGTACTTGTACTTATCTCGGAAAACTGGTTATTTCTGTAAGGTGGTGAAAACCGTTACTTAGGTAACGGTTTTCTTTTTTTTAAAAGCGAATACATTAGAATATATCCCTAAAGCTATAATAGAACTCAACCAAAACCAATAACCATAAGAAAAATTTGAGCTATTGTTTGCTGTAAATAAATAAGAAGTTGCTGAATATAGAAATGCAATACTAAATAGCAAAACTAAATACCGATTAAACATTAACCACCTATTTAAAAACAGCAAAAGAACGCCTACACACAAAAAAGATTTAAAAAAATAATTAATGTAATCTAAAAAACCTGAGTTCAAAGGGAAATCAAAAAATTGTAAACAAAAAAAATGATAACCCAACAGCGTGTTTTCCGAATCACTTATTACAGGAAAAAAAAATGACATAATAAAAATTGAAAGGAACACAAAATCGATATTTCTTAAATTATTCATATGAATTGAATAGCTTATTGGAAATTAAAATAGAATCGTTTAGCGCAGTTTCATTTAACCCATGTTTAATATCGAATCTATTTAAATAATTAATAATATTTTCTGTTGACATGTTCCCTGTTAGTTTGTCATCCGCCATAGGGCAACCTCCCAAACCACCAATAGCACTATCAAATCTGATACAATTACTATTAATAGCACTATTTATTTTTTCTTCCCAAGAATTAGGAGTCGTGTGCAGATGAGCACCAAACTCAACTGATGGGAATTCATTTATTAATTTATTAAATAACCAAGATATTGAATCTGGTGTACTTGTTCCTATTGTATCGCTTAAAGACAAAATATTCACACCAAATTCATTTAATAATTTCTCAGACCAATGAGCAACAATATGTGGGCTCCATTCATCTCCATATGGATTACCAAAGGCCATTGAAAAATAAGTAACTAATTTCTTGTTATTTCTTTCACATACATTTTGAACTTCTTCTAATCTTTTTAGGGAATTTTTAATGTCTGAGTTAATATTTTTTTTTTGGAATGTTTCTGAAATTGAAAATGGGAATCCCAAATAAGTAATTTCATCGAAGTGTGCGGCTTCCTCTGCACCTCTTTTATTTGCAACAATCACTAATAATTTAGACTTGGATTCAGAAAAATTTAATTTAGAAATAACCTGAGCAGTATCTGCCAATTGCGGTATAGCCTTAGCAGAAACAAAACTTCCAACATCAATAGTGTCAAACCCAACATTAAGTAAGGAGTTAACATATTCTATCTTTAAGTTAGTTGGAATAAAATCTTTAATTCCTTGCATAGCATCTCTAGGACACTCAATTAACTTCATGACAATTATTTTTGCTTAAAGTTAAAAAACAAAAATGATTACTTTACTAAAAATTTAGCTACTGCGTCTTTTCCATCAATAACGGTATAAAGCTCGTAGATACCAGCTCTAAGGCCTACTGTTGAAAAGGACTGCTGATTAGATCCAGCAAGAAGACTATTATACTCTATTTCTTTAACTACCTGACCCAGTGCGTTTACAACTTTAACAACAAGGTCTGAATCTTCATTCAATTCAAAAGAAAATGTTATTGAACCATTAGCAGCTACAGGATTAGGATAAATTGACAAAACAGGTGAAACAGGTCCACTGGACATGAGCTCAGTAACTTTCACTACACCTTGATAGGGCCTGTAGTTATAATTCGTCCCTACAACAGTTATATCTGAAAGAGTATCAATAGATGTAAAATCAATTTGAACATCTCCATTACCATCAACAATACCGGTACCTATAATACCATTATTTTGAGTCAATGTAATTAAAGCCCCCTCTGCATTACAACTACTTATCGACAAAGAACTAGAGCCAAGTTCTATTTGTAAATCGTGAGATGCAGTAAGGTTTTGAGGGTCTAAAGTTCTAATTTTCACAGAAGGATCACCAAAGAAAACCCAAGTTTCAATCACTTCTTTTCCTTGATTATTATAAACATCCATCATTTTCATTTGACCATTATAAAACAATCCGCCAAGGGTGAACTTTTTATTAGAAGCATATGTTTCAGCTAAAATATGGGCAATTTCAAATTGAGTAGCCATAGGAGGAGCCCAAGACATTAAAATTGAAGATCCACAAGCAGCAATTGAGCCAGTAGTAGAGTTAGTTCCTTCAGCAAGCATCCATGCTTCAGAAATACATGAACCTGAAGTAAATGTTCCATTATTACAAGCAACTGAAATTACAAAAGGATATTTACCATCATTAGTTGCTTGATTAATATGTGTTGTACTGAAGTTTCCAGTAACACATACATTTTGAGCACCATGTCCAGTGTAGTTAAATAAAGTTGCTCCAGCATTTACTGCTGTTTTAACCATAGAGCTATTTGGATTTCCACTAGCATCTGCACCACCATGAGAACCGTCATAAAACTCATGGACTTCGTCAAAAGTAAAATCCATAAGAACAGCTCTAATTGCACGAAGATGAGCCCAGTCTGCATTTCCTAGATATCCAAATCCTTGTCCTTCATCTGAACCTAAACCAATTGCTTTTTGGTACCAATCTCCAGAAAGAGGAGTAATTTCATATTCCATATTTCTAGCTAAATAAACATTTAAATCTGTAGAATTAGAGACACTAAATCTTCCAACAAACACATCAGGATACCAATCGTTTGATCCCGCTAACAATCCATACTTGGCATCTGACCACTTAATTTCTGAACCTGCATTTCCTGCATTGTAACAATTAATATCTGCATGGTCTCCAACTAACAGTAAATAAACCATTTCAGGATGGTTAATGTAATAATCCTGAACATAATTAAATATACTAGTTTGACTATTACCTACTGATGAAATAGGAACAATTTCCGTAGGGATTCCTTTTTTAACTTTCCAATTCACAAAAGTTTCCATTTCAGACACCAAATCATCTTTACAGATAATAAGCAAACTTCCATCTTCAGAAACAGGATCATACTTGTTTGATTTATAGTTAATAAACCTTCTTTGGTTCATCCGATTAATTTCAGCATTAAGGACATTACTCTCTTCAATTTCATTTACACCCACAACTTTTTTATCAAAATTTATTTCAATTTCTAAATAAGAATAAACTCTTAGTGTCTTTGTAATTGGATTATATTGAAAAGGTGTGATTTCTACAGACTGCCCTCTAACGGATCTAAAAACAAAAGGACTATTTAGAATTGCAAGGTTATTAGGGAAAAATGCATTTAAGTTGTAAACATCTGCCTTTGAATATGGAACTAAATTTGGATTTATATTTCTTTTTAAGTTTCCTTTTGATGGAACAAGATTCACATTGTAAAAATCTTGAAAAGATGAATTGACAACATTGTAAGAAGATACACCTTGATTTGGGAGCTGAATTGAAGAAACCATTTTAGGTAAATCAGGATAACCTTGAGTTAAAGATGGAAAAGTGTTTTTTGCATTAATTTTTGAATGAGAAACACCATTAATTAAAATTGATTGATCCAAATTAAAATCATTCATTTCTATGGCTATAGTAATTGATTCATCTTGGTCTTGTAAAAGGGTAATATCATTTATAGAATAAAGATGAAATGAAATAAGAATCAGAGAGAAGAAAGATAGAATTTTTTTCATATTTATGTTTATATATTAAAATTGTTTCTAAATATACAAAATCAAACCCATTGAAAAAGTTGCCTAGCGCATTACTATAATTCACATATTTATTAACAATTGGACTCCTAACTAGCAAAACAGTTTGGTAAAAGATATATAATTCATGCTTCCCATTCTTTCTAGTATATAGTATATTCGCAAACCAATTAATGAGCAAGACAATGAGCACTCAAAAAGAAATAAACAAAAGAAGGACATTTGGAATCATATCTCACCCAGATGCTGGAAAAACAACATTAACAGAAAAACTTTTGTTATTTGGTGGTGCAATCCAATCTGCAGGCGCTGTAAAAAACAATAAGATTAAAAAAGCAGCAACTTCAGATTTCATGGAAATAGAAAAACAAAGAGGTATTTCTGTTGCAACTTCTGTAATGGCTTTTAATTATTTAGATAAACAAATAAACATTCTTGACACACCTGGACACAAAGATTTTGCTGAAGACACCTACAGAACACTAACTGCTGTTGACAGTGTAATTATGGTAATTGATTGTGCCAACGGAGTAGAAGCTCAAACTGAGCGTCTAATGGAAGTTTGTAGAATGAGAGACACTCCTGTTATTGTATTTATCAATAAGATGGATAGAGAAGGTCAAGATGCATTTGACTTATTAGACGAGATAGAAGAAAAGCTAGCCATAAACGTAAAACCAATGAGTTGGCCAATTGGAATTGGAGAAACTTTTAAAGGGGTGTACAACATGCATAGAAAAAATCTAAATCTATTTGATGCCAATAAAACTGCAATTGAAAGAGACATTGTTAAAATAGATAGCTTAGACAATAAGAACCTTAATGATTTAATAGGTGAAGAAGATGCTAATTTACTTAGAGATGAAGTTGAATTAATTGACGGAGTTTATGGAGAATATGATTCTGAAAAATATTTATCAGGAAAACTTGCTCCTGTTTTCTTTGGCTCTGCACTAAACAATTTTGGCGTTCAAGAATTGTTGGAATCTTTTTTAGAAATATCTCCTACTCCAAAAGGTAGAGAAACAGATTTGAGAAAAATTGAACCTGAAGAAAATAAATTCAGTGGCTTTGTTTTTAAAATACATGCCAACATAGATCCTAAACATAGAGACAGAATAGCTTTTTTAAGAATTGTTTCAGGAAAATTTGAAAGAAATAAATTCTATAAACATATTCGTTTAGATAAAAAACTAAAATTCCCAAACCCCACTAGCTTTATGGCATCAACTAAAGAAGTTGTTGACGAAGCTTACCCGGGTGATGTTATTGGTTTATACGATTCTGGGAATTTCAAAATTGGAGACACACTTACAGAAGGAGAAACCTTCAGATTCAAAGGGATTCCAAGCTTTTCACCAGAACTCTTTAAAGAGATACAAAATGACAACCCCATGAAAACAAAGCAACTTGAGAAAGGTGTTGCTCAATTAACTGATGAAGGTGTTGCTCAACTGTTCACCATGCAACCAGGAAATAGAAAAGTTATTGGAACAGTTGGAGAGCTTCAATTTGAAGTAATTCAATATAGATTAGAGCATGAATATGGAGCTTCATGTAGTTTTATTCCTAAAAACTTTTTTAAAGCTTGCTGGATGACATCAGATGATCAATCCAAAATTGATGATTTCATAAAAAGAAAAGTTGGAAATGTAGGTTTTGACAAAGACTTAAACCCAGTTTTTTTAGCTCCTTCTACTTTTTTATTATCGCAAGCAGAAGGCGATTATCCTGAAATAGTTTTTCATAAAAATTCCGAATTCAAATTAGATGACTGACAAAACCATTACTGCTTTCAATGTAAGAACATATGCCCTTATAATTGAAAAGGGAAAAATACTATTAAGCAATGAACTCATTAATGGCAAAGAAATAATAAAATTTCCTGGTGGAGGGGTAGAATTTGGAGAAGGCATTGTAGATGCCTTAAAAAGAGAAGCTAAAGAAGAAATGAATTCAAGATTGAAAAACATTAAACATTTTTACACCACAGATTTTTTTCAAAAAAGTCAATTTAAAAACACAGATCAATTAATCTCTATTTACTATAAAGCTGATTTTTTTTCTTCCAAAGAATTCACTCCAAAAGAAAAAAAACCTCTAAAGGACACTCCTGTTTTTTTCTGGATGAGCTTAAAGAAACTAAAAACTGAGCTATTTCACTTTCCAATAGATAAACATGTATGTAAACTTATTCATGAGATTTAATAAATTTGCTATGTTTCAAACCAATTTAATGCGGTTTACATTTATATCTATTTTCCTGCTTTATCAGCTGACTGGTTTTACTCAACCAGGTGGCGAAAATTGCATTACTGCAACATCAATAAATTCTATTCCATTTGTTGGAGTTGGAAATACCTCCTCAGCAAATGATGATTATTTTGAAAATTGCCCAGATGTAAACAACCAAGGTGGAGCACCAGACCATGTATACACCTACTCTACTGGAAACTCTATTGAACACATAGATGTATCTCTTTGCGAAAACTTAACAAATTACGACTCACAGCTTATTGTTTATCAGGACAATTGTAGCAGCAACCCAATTGGGTGTCAAGAAGATGGGTGTCAATCTCCCAATTATAATGCGCCCTACAACTCTCAGATTACTGGATTAACTCTTCAACCAAACAAAACATATTATTTTGTTATTGACGGATATGACAATCTTTCATCGGGAAATTACCAAATAAACATTGACTCAAGTAGTGCTTATGATGTTCCTGATTCTAGTATTATTCCATTAGTTTACATAAACACTAATGGTCAAGAAATTCAAAATGAACCTAAGATATCTGCTAATATGGGGATAATCAATAATGGAAATGGAACTTTCAATTACTCCACTGATTTATACAATGAGTACGATGGTGAAATTGGCATTGAAATAAGAGGTTCATCCTCATCCTCTTTCCCTAAAAAAGGGTATGGACTTGAAACTAGAGATGGCAATGGAAACAACAACAATGTTCCTTTATTCAACATGCCTTCAGAAAATGACTGGGTGCTTCATGCTCCATACAGTGACAAATCTTTATTGAGAAATTTCTTGTCATATTATTTAGGAAATAAAATGTATTATTATTCCCCAAGAACTCAGTTTTGTGAGCTCATAATAAATGATCAGTATAAGGGAGTTTACTTATTTACCGAAAAAATAAAAAGAGATAATGGTAGAGTTGATATTTCTAGACTTGACTTTGATGACTTAGCTGGAGATTCATTAACTGGTGGATATATAATAAAAATTGATAAGTATACAGGTGTAAACAATGATTCTTGGACTTCACCATATTCTACAAATTCAATTAATCCACAAAATGTTGAAATTTTATACCATTATCCTAAACCAGACGACATCGCCTTTGCACAAAAAAATTACATTCAAGATTACGTTACATCATTTGAAAATGCGTTAAATGGACCAAACTTTTCAGATTCATCTACAGGTTATAGAAACTTCGCAGATATTAATTCATTTGTAGATTATTTCTTACTCACTGAAGCAACTAAAAATGTAGATGGATATAGAATAAGTACGTTTTTATACAAAGACAAAGATTCCAAAGGAGGTAAATTACACATAGGACCACCATGGGATTATAATTTAGGATGGGGAAATGCAAACTATTGTGAAGGTGGACTAACTGATGGATGGGCATACGAATTTAACAATGTATGTTCTTCTGATGGATATCAAGTTCCTTTTTGGTGGGAAAAAATGATAACCGACCCTGAATTTTTAAACAGGTTAAACTGCAGATGGGATGAGCTTAGAAATGGGCCATTTCATACAGATTCAATTAATCATTTAATTGATAACATGGCTAGTCAATTAAACTTCCCTGCTGAAAGAAATTTCATTAGATGGGAGATTTTAAGTAATTACGTTTGGCCAAATAATTACGTTGGAAACACTTTTTCTAATGAAATAAATTATTTGAAAACATGGATCAATGATAGACTTAATTGGATAGACAACAACTTACCAGGTTCTGCTGTTGATTGTTCATTTTTGACAACAAAAGAAAATCCAGCATCTCTAAAAGCCACTGTTTTCCCAAATCCATTTAAAGACAATTTCTATATTGAAATTAACGGAGTAAATAAATCAAAGGAAATATGTATAGCTATCTTCAACATTAATGGAAAACTTCTTTATAAAGAAAATAGTTCAAACCAATATATTTTTAGTTCTGAAAATTCAAACTATCTAAGTAAACTCTCAAAAGGAGTTTACATTATAGCTATCTCTGCTGAAAATTCTATTCAGACTATTAAACTCATAAAAAACTAATCTTATTTGGCAAATAAGTTTTCCAGTGAATTAAAAGCTTTAAATTCTAGTGCATTGTTAGAAGGGTCTAAAAAGAACATGGTTGCTTGTTCTCCAGGCTCTCCTTTAAATCTAATGTAAGGTTCTATAATAAACTCAATACTTTTATTTTTCAAGTTATCTGCTAACGCTAACCAATCACCCATAGAAAGAACAACACCAAAATGAGGTATTGGAACACCATGACCGTCAACATTGTTTTTAATTACAGATGCTTTTTTCCCTGTTTGGTGTATAACAAACTGATGACCATAAAAATTAAAATCAACCCAAGAATCACTTGATCTTCCTTCTCTCATCATTAATACTTCACTATAAAAAACCCTACACTCTTTTAAATTTGAGACAGGAACAGCTAAATGGAATGGTCTAAGTTCTTTCATTTGTTTTTTTAAACAAAAAAATAAAAAAAAATCAAAACATGAGCAATCATCAATAATCTATTATAAATTCGCAATCATTATTAATTTATAAATTTTACAAAATGTCTGTATTAGTTGGAAGAAATGCTCCAGATTTTAACGCTCAAGCTGTTATTAATGGAGGAGAAATAGTTGAAAATTTTACACTATCACAATATAAAGGTAAATATGTGATCCTTTTCTTTTACCCAAAAGATTTCACTTTTGTTTGCCCTACTGAATTGTTTGCTTTTCAAGAAAAATTAGAAGCTTTTAAAAGTAGAAATGTTGAAGTAGTAGGTGTCTCAACAGATACTGAACATTCACACTGGGGATGGCTTCAAATGCCTAAAAACAAAGGAGGAATAGAAGGTGTTACATATCCTTTAGTTGCTGATACCAATAAAACAATTAGCGCAAATTACGATGTTCTTGTTGGAGAATTTGGTTGGGATGACAATGGAGATATGATTGCAGAAGGAGAACTTATTGCTTACAGAGGATTATTCATGATTGACAAAGAAGGTAAAGTTAGACATCAGTTAGTTAACGATTTGCCTCTTGGAAGAAATGTAGATGAAGCATTAAGAATGGTAGATGCTCTTCAACACTTAGAAGAACACGGTGAGGTTTGTCCTGCAAACTGGACAAAAGGAGCCGATGCTATGAATGCAACGCATGACGGAGTAGCGGAATATCTTTCTGAGCATTAATCGAAAACAAAAAAACAAAAAAAGCCACTCATTGGAGTGGCTTTTTTTTTGCGGAGAGACTGGGACTCGAACCCAGGCAACGATTGCTCGTTGACAGCTTAGCAGGCTGTTGCATTACCACTCTGCCACCTCTCCGTCTTTTAGTTCGAAAGAACGATTGCAAAAATAACACAGTTTTTGAATTCAACAACATCTCAATAAGGTTAAGATTAAAAAAAATCAATATTTAAAAAAACTTAACTATTAAAAATAAAAGGTTTGATTAAATTTGCCAACCTAATTTACCTATTCAATTAAAAACATAAACATGAAAGAAGTAGTTATTATATCAGCTGTTAGAACGCCAATGGGTAGTTTTGGTGGGTCTTTATCAACTGTAAGTGCCACACAGCTTGGTGCAACTGCAATTAAGGGTGCTTTAAGCAAAGCAAATGTCAGCCCCGATTTAGTAGATGAAGTTTACATGGGTAATGTTTTACAAGCAAATTTAGGTCAAGCTCCCGCAAGACAAGCTGCAATTTTTGCTGGAATTGGGAAAAATGTTCCTTGTACTACAGTTAACAAAGTTTGTGCATCTGGAATGAAAGCCATTAGTTTAGCTGCTCAGGCAATTAAATGTGGCGATGCTGATGTTGTTGTAGCAGGTGGAATGGAAAACATGTCCATTGTACCTCACTATTATTCAGCTAGAAAATCAACAAAGCTTGGAGATACTAAAATGATTGATGGTTTAGTTAAAGATGGACTAACAGATGTTTACAACAAAACTCATATGGGTGTTTCTGCTGACAAATGTGCAGTAGATAACAATGTATCTAGAGAAGAACAAGATAATTTCGCTATTGAGTCATATAATAGAGCTGCTAAAGCTTGGAATGACGGTAAATTCAACAATGAAGTTGTTGCTGTAGAAGTTCCTCAACGAAAAGGTGAACCCATTTTGGTTGACAAAGATGAAGAATATTCTAATGTTAGAATGGAAAAAATTCCAACACTTAGAGCTGTTTTTTCAAAAGAAGGAACAGTTACAGCTGCAAATGCATCTACACTAAATGACGGAGCATCTGCTCTTTTACTTATGAGTAAAGAAAAAGCAACTGAACTTGGTCTTTCACCAATAGCAAAGATAGTAAGCTACGCTGATGCTGCTCAAGAACCAGAATTA
This sequence comes from Flavobacteriales bacterium, assembly GCA_029243225.1. Classification (GTDB taxonomy): domain Bacteria; phylum Bacteroidota; class Bacteroidia; order Flavobacteriales_D; family Parvicellaceae. Next base: position 14,018 of record JAQWSL010000043.1, on the reverse strand, counting down.
TTTACAACTGCTCCATCTCTTGCCATTCCAATTGCTCTTAAAAAGGCAAACATGTCACAAGATCAAATTGATTTTTGGGAATTAAATCAAGCATTTTCAGTTGTCGGAATAGCTAACTCTAAAAAGCTAGGATTAAACCCAGAAAAAGTAGATGTAAACGGTGGTGCTGTAGCTCTTGGTCATCCCCTTGGCAATAGTGGGGCTAGAATTATAGTTACCTTAATAAATGTTCTAAAACAAAACAATGGTAAATATGGTGGAGCTGGTATTTGTAATGGAGGCGGTGGCGCATCTGCAATGATTATTGAGAACATATAATTCTAGCTTTGTGAAAAAAATATTTGTGATTCGTCACGGCAAATCTGATTGGGGAAATCCATATCAAGATGATTTTGATCGTGCTTTAAACCATAGAGGCATATTGGATGCTAAAAACATGGGGGATCATTTGAAGAACTACTCTAATCCAGATTCAATTATTTCTTCTTCTGCTAAAAGAGCAATTACAACAGCTCATTTATTAGCACAACAATTAAATTTTAATGAAAAATTAATTGTAGAGAAAAAGAACCTTTACTTAGCTCCCATAAATGAGTTAATGGAAACAATTAAAAGTATTGACAATAAAGTAGACAATCTTTATCTAATTGGCCACAATCCCGGTTTAACTTCTCTAGTTTCTTACCTTACAGATGACTGGATGGAGCTTAAAACTTGTTGTGTTGCCATTCTTGAATCAGAAATAGATTCATGGGAGAACTGGATAAAAGGTGTTGCAACTATTAAAGAATACATTTCACCTAAATCTATTTAAGGATTTTCTCTTTATAGATAAATTTCTTTTGTATTGATTCATAAGGTCTATAAACATAATAGACGTAGCCATCATATATTTTTATGTTCTCAACATATCTATTTGTCAATTTAAAGCCCCTATTCACATTTCCATTTTCAATTTTTTTAATAATATAAAACCCTCCTGAATTAAAGAGCACAAAAATATCTTTCTCTTTTTCATCCTGGATAAGAGGTTGACTCCATTTTTCATTTTTTGATTTTAAGTGGTAAGTAATAGGAATAGAATCTAATAACTCTAAAGATGAATTATAGTTATAAATATAATTCTGATAATGATCAAACAAATAAATGGAATCATTTTTAACAAATAGTGGAGCATAAATAGGCTTGTATAAAATATCATTAGTAAACACTGATGCTCCTACCCAAATTTCTTTATCTATTCCTGTTTGTTGTTCTTTTCTATATGCCCACAACTTATCTCTTCCACTAACATATTTAAATTGAGCTCTGTACAATTCCATCATAAAATCATCTTTCACCTCTTTAATTAAAGAATGTGTAGAATCTAATTTACTAGATGAAAAGAATTTAATTGCAGGATATAGTTCATTGAAATTTGAATACAAATAAACATTACTTATTGTATCTATTATTCTGTAGTAATAGTCATAAAAGACATCATTATTTATGGCAATTAATTCAATCCTGTTAGTTTTAGAAACATTAATTTGAAACACCTTATCAATTGTTATGACATACGATTGGCCAGAATAGTCTTTAAACAAACGAATCGATTGGCCAGGAATAACATGAGTATGTAACAACTCTTGATTTTCATCTAAAAGGAAAATTTTACTCTCCTTTTTCAATGTTTTTTCATAAGACAATAAAAACATTTGACCATCACTTGTCATTTCAAAATCTTCAACTGAAAAACGATCCGATCCGTATACAGTATCAATTTTATTGGCTATAACAGAAAATTCATCTAATAATAAATTATACAAATTAATAGAAGGTAAAAACAATGTGTCATTTGCATTCCTTCTTAATTTTCTTGATGAAACAGATAAATTATATTTTTTAAAACCAGAATGATTAAACTCAATATCGATGGTTTTAATTTCATTAACAGAAATCAAAAAGCTTCCGTTTGCGGATGTCTTTGTTAGTTCATTGTTTAAACTTACAGTAACGTTGGGAATAGGGAAATTTTCTAAATCTAAAACTTTCCCAGAAATATATAAATCTGGTTGTGATTGAGAATAAAAAACCCAAAAAATGGAAAGAAAAAAAATCAGAAATATATTTCTCATAATATTAAGATGAGAAAAAAAGAAATTTCCACAAAAATTAAAAGCGAATTAACCAATTAAATTTATCCTCAATTAATCCTTTTTTATAATCGTTTAAAAATGATAAAACTTTAGTTGAAAAAAAATCTTCAGAGGGTTCTGGCAAAAAATAGTCTTGATCATTATAGTGAATACAATTAATAGAAGCTATTGTAGCTGCAGTACCTGCACCAAAAGCCTCTTTAATAGTTCCATTTTCAAAACTTTTAATAATTTCTTGAACTGTTACTTTTCTCTCTTCAACTTCATAACCCCAAGACCTAGCTATGTCAAGCACACTTCTTTTGGTAATACCATTTAAAATAGTGTCTCCAGATTTAGGGCTTATTAATTTGTCACCTATTCTAAAAATAATATTCATTGTTCCAGCCTCTTCAATGTACTTATGCTCTTTAGCATCTGTCCAAATCAATTGAGTATACCCATTATCTTGCCCAAGTTTTGCTGGATATAAAGCAGCAGCATAATTTCCAGCAGCTTTAGCATAACCAGTACCACCTTGAACAGCTCGTGAATATTCTGTTTCAATTTTAACAGGAACAGATGAGCTGTAATATGCGCCAACTGGACATGTGAAAATTATAAATTTATAAGTTTCCGATGGACGAATTCCTACATAGGGATCTGTAGCAATAATAAACGGTCTTATGTAAAGAGAATATCCTTCAATTGAAGGAACCCAATCTCTGTCTAATTCTAATAAAGTTTTTAGCGCTTCAACAAATAATTCCTTCGGAATTTCAGGCATACACATTCGCTCAGCTGAAATATTCAACCTTTCAATGTTTTCATTCACCCTAAAAAGTAAAATTTCTCCATTGTCATTCTTGTGGGCTTTCATTCCCTCAAAACAGCTTTGGCCATAATGCAAAACGGAAGTAGCAGGTGACATATTAATATTACCATAAGGTACTATCTCAGGATTCTCCCACTGACCATTAGCATAGTTCATAGTAAACATATGATCTGAAAAAACTTTTCCGAAAGGTAAATTATCCCAGTCTACTGAAGACAATCTTGAATGATCAGTATTTTTAATGCTAATTTTTGTGATATCTTCCACCATCTAATCCTAATTTGGCAACGAATTTAATAAAATTAAGCAGACTAATAAGCTAATTTTAGTGTAATTTGAAACTTGTTTATATTTCATTTAATATAACGAAAATTAACCAAGTGAGTACTGAATTTCACATAATATTAAATAAATACTGGGGATTTAATAGTTTTAGAGGAAGTCAAGAAAAAATCATTAAAAACATTTTTTCTAATAAAGACACTTTAGCTTTATTGCCAACAGGTGGTGGAAAATCAATTTGTTACCAAGTTCCAGCCTTAGCTAAAGAAGGTCTTTGCATTGTAATATCTCCACTTATTGCTTTAATGACAGATCAGGTTAATAACCTGAAAAAGAAAAATATAAATGCAGAATGCATTCACTCTAATCATTCTAAAAAAGAAATTGATAGAATTTTAGACAATTGTATTTACGGAAATGTTAAGCTACTTTATCTATCTCCAGAAAGGCTTAAAACTACATTGTTCAAAGAACGGTTTAAAAAAATGAATGTCAGTTTTATTGCCATTGATGAAGCTCATTGTATTTCTCAATGGGGATATGACTTTAGACCTTCATATTTAGAAATTGCTGAATTAAGAACTGTTAATCCTGAAATACCATTTATTGCTCTTACTGCTACGGCAACACCCAATGTTTGTTCTGATATTCAGAATAAACTTTTGTTCAAGAAATTCAACTCAATTACAGACTCATTTTATAGAGAAAATTTAACCTATTCAGTTGTTCAACCAATTAATAAATTTGAGTATTTATTAAACATCTTAAAAAGCAAAAATGATTGTACCGTAATTTATGTTAGAACTCGTAGGATGTGTCTGACTTTGTATAACATCTTAAACAAAAATGACATTACAAGCACTATTTACCATGCTGGTTTAGACTATGAGATTAGAAACACATCTCAACAACGCTGGATGAATGGAGAAATAAATATTATGATTGCTACAAGTGCTTTTGGCATGGGTATAGATAAGCAAAATGTTAGAACAGTTATTAATTTTGATATTACTGAATCTTTAGAGTCATATTACCAAGAAGCAGGAAGAGCCGGAAGAGATAATAAAAAAGCTCAAGCTATATTGATTGTAGAAAATTCAGATAAAACAAATTTAACTAATAGAGTTAAAAAAGCATACCCAAAAATAGAGCTAATAAAAGCTATTTATCAAAAATTCTGCAACCTTCACCAAATAGCAATAGGAAGTGGTAAAGACAATAAATATTCCTTAGATTATAACCTTATTTCCAATCTTACAGAATTTTCAACATTAGAAGTTTTTCACAGCTTTAGATTAATTGAATTATCTGGATACGTTACAATTAGCAATTCAAAATTAAACACTAGCGAGTTAAAAGTTGAGCTTTCTAAAAAAGAACTCATTGAATTTATCGAAAAATACAAAGACTTTGAAGCTATAATTAATGTATTAATTCGATCCTATTCGGGAGTAACAGACAAACTTGTTTCAATTAATGAATTAACAATTGCCAAAAGAATAAATAAGAATAAAGAACAAACAGAGATTTTATTACAAAAGCTAAACACTATCGGAGTAATAAAATATGAGCAAAGCAACTCCCCTATTAGTCTTGTTTTTAATGAACCAAGAATTGATGTAAAAAGACTACAAATCAATAATGAAATCTATTCCAATAAATTAAAAACAGATTTACAAAGAGTAAATTCAATACTAGACTATTCGTTTAATGAAACAACATGCAGAAACAAGCTTTTACTAAAATATTTTGGGGAAGATTTTAAAGCGGATTGTATGGAATGCGACAATTGTTTGAATAATAAAAATAAAAATCTTAAACCCATCGAGAATCAAATCATAAATGTTTTAAAATTAAAGCCTATAGAGCCTCAACAAATAATTGATGAATTAGCATTTAAACATTCTAAAAATGACATAAAAAAAATTTTAAGAGAAATGATGGACAATAATAAAATAAAAACAAACAAGCTCAATATGATTGAACTTGTAAAATAACACTTCAACTTATTTTTTACAGCTTTTACGACTCAACTTATTTTGACAAGAATCACACTCATTATTTTTAAGCTTGAATAAATTACCAAATTCACAAAAAAGCTCACCTAAATTATTAAAACTTTGTTGATAGAAAGCCCCCACTCCCTGTGTGTAAGGTGATTGTTCAAGATTAGTGAAATCATATTCGTTAGATTCATTAAAAGCATGAACTCTTAAATTTCCATCAGTATTCAATTTATATTCCACATCCACATCTCCTATAAAACTAGAGGGGTTATTGTTAAGTTTATTTCCTTGAGAAACACCTAAATTTGTTTCTATTGACAACCTATCATTAAATTGTTGAGTTGACATTGCTACTGAAACCTCATCATTACTAATCTCATCACCAGGTCTATAATTAAATCCTATGTCAAAGTCATCTGAAAATTTAGAAATCATATTACTTAACTGACTAGAAAGCATTTCACTTGTAGTAGAAAGTGAAACATCAACTGTAGCATCAGAAATATCTTGTCGATTAGTCATAAATTTATTTAAAATCAAAAGGGAAAATACTTGCTTATTCATTTCTTGATCTGAACTTACAAGGTTTCTAAGTGCAGATTTTGCAGATTCATTCACTCTTGGAATTACAATGTCAAAATCTATCTCAGGATTAAATAAATTATCTGTTAAATGCATTTCAACATTTACATCTTTTTTCTGCTTCCACTCTTCCTTTTCAGTGTCAGGCATTATATCATAAAGACTTGCTTTTAGTGGATAATAAGTGACTAAATCCAAATCTGCATTATAGGGATCTCCATACCAGCTAATACTTCCTCCAGGTTTAACTTTGAATTTTTTATTTATAAAATCTTTAAGTGTGAATAAATAGCTTCCCTTTGAAAGGGTGTATTGGCCATACATGAAAAATTCACTGTATTTATCAATAACCATGTCTATGTGTCCTTCACCTCTTCCCTGCATAGCATCTCCTACTATTTCATCAAACACAAGTTGCAGTTGGGCATCATCAGTAAGGTCCACACTTAGATTCATTGCTATACCCTCTAAATTAACTTCATAATCATCTTCTTTTTCAGAAGAATTATTAAAGGATATAAAATCTTGTAAAATCACATCTTCAGTCCCATATAATGGAAGCGTTAAATCCGTTCCTTTTTCTGTCTTAGCTGCCACATCAATTCTTAAAAGGTTTATTGAATCGTATTCCATCATTACATCTCCAGTAATAAATGCCTCTCCATAATAAAGAGGATTCATTTTATAAGTCGTATTCAAAACCATAAACGGTTTATCAAAAGAAGCATAAAAATCATAACTATAACTAGAGTAATTTTGATGGTAATAAGAACCCACCAATATTCCTTCAGTCCCAAACTTATCTTTAACAGGTATTCCATTCACCTCAATCATGTCAGGTTTAATAACAATTAAACCGTCTGTTGAATATGTCGTATTTAGCATATCTACTTTAACAGACCCATTTGTAAGATTTAACTTACCATTTACCATTGGGGTTTGAAAATTACCTTTCAATTTCATTTTCCCTGTCAACTCACCTTCTAAATTGGAAATTACATCTTCAGGTAGGAAAAGATTAGCAACTTCAATGTCAAACTTTTTTAACGTAAAAGCAAAATCTAAAGGGCTATCTTTTCTTTTAGGATAATAATGTCCCTTTTTTATTCTAATACCCTTTTTTAATTTTTCGTTTAAAAGTTGTCCTACCATTTCGACTCTTTCTAATTCAGGATTCCATTTAGAATCTGAAACTAACCCCCCAATTAAATACTCATTAATAGCAAGCTTTTCAATACTTGTTTTTGCATCAAAATAAACATCTCCAAACAAATCAGAAATACTTCCTTCGAAATTAAGTAAACCAGAAAAATTGGTGTTATCCATAGAAATAAAAGCATTCCACTCCCTTAAGTCAATGTCATTTAATTTCACGTTGAAATCTTCATTTTTATTTTCAGCAATTATACCATCTAGAGAAATAGATTGTTTATCATTTGAAATGTAAAATTTATCAAATGACAAACTTGTTGAATCAATTGAAATAAATATACTGTCACCAAAATTCCAAGTTCCAGCTTTCTTGGAATATATAGAAGTTGGAGCCAAGATAAAATCAAACTTATCTGATCCATATACATTTACAGATGCTTGAACATTTCCATTATATAAAGAATCATCATCATGCCAATTCAACAACAGTTCTATATTATCGGAAAAAGCTTTAGTATTTAAGCTAATATTTTGCAAATACATTTCATTAGTGAAAAATAAAGTGTCGATGGCTATATCAAATAAATAACTAGTATCACTACTGTAAACTTTTTTAGTTGTATCTAACTCAATATTTGAAAATTTAATTCCTTTGTATTCAACCCAATCGGAAGATGAATAAAGCTCAATTAAGTCATCATCACTATTAAAACTACAATTTAGTTGAGTGTTTGGCGATACCATTAGGTCTGGAAAAAAAAGTTGAGTAAGCTTTGTTAAGTCATTGATTTTAAAATCCATTAAAAAATCATCATGAGCAATTAAGTTTTCATACTTAACAGGTAAAATACTTGGAACAATTTTAGATCCTAAATTATAAAGATTCATAACTAATGAGTCTAAATCAAATTCACCACCCATTTTAAATTCTGCAAATTTTGAATAAAGCTCAATATTGTGACGATAAACATTGCTCTGTGAGTCGAAAAGAACAGAATCAAAATAATAATCTTCTCCATTTTCATAATATCCGATATTATTAACTTCAATCATTCCAGAAAAATCATTTAAATTACTTCCAAAACCAGAGGCAAAAAGATTAAAACACAACGAAGAAGATTCTCTTCCTTCAATTAAGTTCAAATCATTTAAATGCGCTTTTTGAACATTTATATTAAAATCAAATTGAACTGGATTTTGAGCTAAATCAAAAACTCCATCAAAAAACAAATCAACATTATCATCTAAAACTACTAGCTCTCCATCAAATGAATTGTTTCTAAGGACTCCTTTTACAGAAATGTTATCGTAGCCATATCCCATTAAATTAAACTCTGTAAAGCCTCCATTTAAAGACACATCCATTTCTTTTAAACTTAACCCTTTACCATTAACATCAAGATCAGTAGAAAACATTCCTAAATCATTATTCTGAAGTACATAACCTGCATTAAAATCTGTAGCTTTTAATGTTCCCTTATAATTAAAAAGATTCACATTATCTAAAGAGCAATTAAAGTCGCCTACAATTTTCCCATGATCACTTTTAAGAATGAAATTTGTCGTAAAATCATTGTAAAAACCATCGAGCTTCCCCTTTAGCTTTACAACGCCTAATCTTTCAAGCTCAACTGGAAGTTTTAGGTTGTTTTTAAGACCAAATTTTTCAAGGTTAATACTTTCTAAATCTAATTTTGATGTTTGACAGTTGTGAATGTCTAAATAAATTAAACAATTCTCTAAATCAGTTAACCCTTTAAAATCCACATCACCCTTGAAGTAAGATAATGGAGAAACAGAAAGGTTCAAATCCTCCACAAATAGATTATTAATTGAACCTTTAAGGTTTCCTGAAAAATCGATTGTTCGTTCAATTGACTGTAAAGAGGGAACAAAATAGCTTAAATCTTTGAAATCTATTTTTGATTGCTGTATTGACCCTTCAATATAAACTGCATTAACAAAATCATTTAAATCATCTAAATCTTTATAATTAAACGCTATCCCTTTACAGTTTAAAGCTGTTTTTGGAGTTTTAAACACAAATTTTTCTAGCTTAATTTTTTTGGGATTCAGAACAAAGTGACCACTTAAATCAACCAATTTAAAACCACTTCTTTCATTAAAATTTACCTTCTCTAAATCTACAGATGTAATGCCGCTTCTATTTCTAAGTTCTAAAATATCACCATTAAAATTTTTAAACTCTAGATGATCATAATCTAAACCATACTCAAGTACTGGTTTATTCCAATTAAAATAAGAAACATGAGCATTTTGAAGACCTATTTTATCAATTTTCACTGTAAAAACTTCATCAGAAGTTTCAGAAGAGCTAAAATAATCAAGTAAAAATTGAATATTGGTAGCGTTCGTACCCTTGTACTGTTGTATTTTAACTCTAGTATTTTCAGTAATAATATAATCAAAGACAGCAAACTTATTCTCTAAACTAAAATCTTTAAGGTTTGCTTTAAGAAAAGGAGCATGAATCAAAGTATCCCCTTGCTGATCAGCAATAAAAAAATCATATAATTCAAGATATTCTAAACCATTTAGCTTTACTCTTTCAATAGAAAAATCTGTATCAAGTTCAAAAGAATAATAATGTGTGATTTTAGCTGCAGAAAAGGTTTGAAAGCTATGAGACCTGAAAAGAAATACTAAGATTATAATTACAATCAGCAGCAGTTCAACTACCCTTCCAAAAAACTTAAGGGAGTAGTAAAGCATTTTTTTGATAATTTCACTTAATATTTTCATATGAATAACACGCACAAAGATAACATCATTCTTGGGATTGAGTCCAGTTGTGACGACACATCTGCAGCAGTTTTAATAAACGGCAAAGTTTATTCTAATGTTGTTGCTAATCAAGATGTTCATAATTCATATGGAGGAGTAGTTCCAGAACTAGCTTCTAGGGCTCATCAACAAAACATTGTTCCTGTTGTTGATAAAGCATTAAAACAAGCAAATGTAAAAGCTACTGACTTATCTGCAATTGCTTTTACAAAAGGTCCTGGTCTACTTGGATCTTTAATGGTAGGTACAGCTTTTGCAAAGTCTTTCGCATTGGGACTTAATATTCCAATTATAGATGTCCACCACATGAAAGCTCACGTGCATGCTCATTTTATACAAAAACCAAATGGAAATGTAGAAACCCCAAACTTTCCCTTTCTATGCCTTACTGTCTCTGGTGGACACACACAAATCGTACTAATTAAAAGCCCCCTAAAAATGACCATTATCGGAGAAACTATTGATGATGCTGCCGGAGAAGCTTTTGATAAAGCAGCTAAACAATTAGGTATTGATTATCCTGGCGGTCCATTAATAGATAAAATGGCTAAAGATGGAAACGAAAAGAGATTTAAATTCACCTACCCTAAAGTAGCAGGTTTAAATTATAGTTTTAGTGGTTTAAAAACTCAATTCTTGTATTTCCTTCAAGAACAAACTAAATCAAACTCAAATTTCATTGAAGAAAACAAAAAAGACATCTGTGCTTCATATCAAAGTCATGTTGTTAGTTATCTTTTAAAAAAATTAGCTCTAGCCATTAAAGAAACTGGATGCAAAGATGTAGCAATTGCAGGTGGCGTTTCTGCTAATTCGAAATTAAGAAAAGAGCTCATTAATTTAGGTGCACAAACTAATTGCAATGTTTTTATTCCTTCATTTGAATTTTGCACAGACAATGCCGCAATGATTGCTATGAGTGGCTATTTTATGTATAAGGAAAAACTTTTTGCAAAACAAAATATTACTCCTCAAGCAAGAATAAATATTTAATTATTTAACAATAAACTTATTCCAAAATCCTTTTGAATCGATAATGATATAAGCACCCGATTCTATACCTTTAGTTGTGAAAGAAGATTCAGGTTTGCTCGATTGATAAATAAGTTCGCCAGTAAGATTGTAAACCTTAAAAATTGCTTGGTTTGACAAATACAAAACATTATCGGTTGGATTGGGATATACACTTAGTTTTTTAAAATTAGATTCAACAATGTTTATAGTTGACAAATCTAAATTTTGAGCATACAAACCAGTTCCTGTACCAACCAATAAGTCATCATAAAAAAGAACATTTATTTGAGTTCCAACTGGATAACTATAAGCTACATTCCAAGGTGCTGAAAAATCTAAAGGTACAGCATATATATTCTCTTCTATTGCCATAAAAAGATATCCTTCACCAAGTGTAATCGCTGTACCAAACCCTCCCACATAAGGACCAAAACTTGAAGTCCAAGCACCAGATGACAAATCCTTTATTTGTACATTATTAACAGGAAATGGACTTGGATCAGTATTCAGGAAAATAAGTGTGTCACGTGTATCATTAATTTGAATATCTACTATTCCATCAGTAGATCCATATGAACCATCTCTAGCTAATGTCCATGAACCAGAAATCAATTCAGCTCTAAATAACCCATAAGCTCCTGGGAAAACAGGATCAGATTCTAAACCAATATATACTACTACATTTCCATTCTCAAATGAAAACTCAACATCAAGAACATTAACATCTTGACCATTAACACTAGAGACTAACAATAACTGATCCCACGACAATCCAGAATCTAAACTGTAGAAAAATCCACCTTTATCTCCATAAGTCCCTGTGAAACCAGCTACAACTACAGAAGAATTATCAGGTGAAACTTCAATTGATGTACAATAGGAATTAATTGAGTTAAAATTATATGGTGGGTTTTCAGGAGTGAAAACTTGACTCCAACCGTCATTTGTTGGACTTATTACTGTGCCAGAATTTGAAGTCTTATAAATTCTTTGATTTCCAACATAAATGACATTGTCATTATTTGGATCCATACCAACAGCTTTATAAGGTGCACCATCTGAATTGGGGAAAATAGTTGAACTCCAAACTTCAGATGAAGTATTATAATCAACCACATTTCTGATCCCAGATTTTGAAGCAACCCATCCTTTTGTAAATCCTGCATTCATGTCTAAATCGTTTACTTGAACTGCTTCTAATCCAGTATTCCATCCTAAAATTGAATCAGATTGAAGCAAAGAAAATCCCATTCCAACATTAGTTGAATGATATTTTAGATCATTAATAATTGGATCAGCTTTAGTAAAACCATCATTCGCTCTATTAAAATTATCTATCCAAATACCACCTGGATTTACCCAGTCACTCATAAAGTTAGTATCTTTAAGAACTGCATTACCAACAAAAATGTTTCTTTCTGTTGACAAATCATCTATGATTAAATTTTTACCAACAACACCTCCGATTGGACCAGGAATATTAATGGGTTCATAATCCCAAATGTAACCATTAGAATTACTCCAAGCTATGTATCTATTAATGCTAGTAGGATTATTAACAGGAGGTTGACCTGCAACATACCATGTTCCATTATTAGCAAAACCATAAGTCTGCCATTCAATATTAGGTACTATTGGAGCAGGATATAAAAATGAGCTTAAACTAGTAGAATTAGTCATTGAGCTTACAGGATCACCAAAAGTCAACATGTGAGGACTAGCTCCCCTTTCAAAAATGCACAATAAGTTGTTAGAAGGGTTAACAATCATTTGAGGAGGATCAAAATAGGTCTTCAATAAAGACAATCCATTAGTTGGAGAATAATTCCCCACAGAACTAAGAGTTCCAAATTCAAGCGTATCTAAACCACTAGGCAAAGGGTTATTTTTAACCAAAAACATTGTATCTCCGACAATTATGAATTCCTTTACTAAGCTATCTACAGCAACGGCAAATGTTGAAGTGAAATCAGTCTTATATACATAGCTTTGGTGTAAAAAGAAGATGGAATTACTATTCTTATGAATTTCAATATTCCCAATTTCTCCTCCATAGCCATCATCTATATCGGCACTTGGAAGAGGAGTCCAATCTAAATTTGTAGTATCTGCTGCTCTTGAAGCTTTGGAGTAGAAGATTGAATTAGGACTTTCAGTACTTATCACTACATAAACCGAGTCCGAATGAAAAGACCAAGCTTCAATATCACCAACAGTACCGCCATAAACATCTTGCGCAACTGGAGCGGTTAATGTTTGAGTATTAATTTGTGATGAAAATAAAATACAAACCAATAAAGAATAAACATATTTCATAATAAAAATTTTTAATTCGTAATATATAATATAATTTAGAAAAACTCAATATTACATAACAGTAAAAAAATGAATATCACATTTAAAGTAGAGGGCATGACTTGCACGGGGTGTGCTAAAAAAGTTGAAACTATACTTTTAAAAAACGATTGCAGTCAGGTAAGTGTGAGTAATGTGTTAGCTGAAGCATCATTCAGAATTAAAGATGTGAAAAAAGTTGAAAAAATTGCAAAACAACTATCAGACCTAGGTTATAAATCTCAAATAAAAGGAAACAACAAAATTTCATCTGAAGAAAAATGGAATTCTCTTAGTTTACAATTAATTATTTGCGCATTATTCACAACACCCCTTTTGCTTCACATGTTGGTTAAAGAAGACTCTTTTTTGAATAACCCAATCTTACAACTTTGCCTTTGCTTTCCAGTATATGTAATTGGAACGTTGCGTTTTGGGAAAAGCGCCTGGTACTCTATAAAAGAAAAATATGCAAACATGGATGTACTTATTTTTATTGGTACTAGTGCTGCATTTTTATACAGTATAATTGGATCTTTCTTTTTAGATTCTTTAAACGCACATCATTATTTATTTTTTGAAACTGCTGCAAGCATAATTACTCTAGTCTTGTTAGGCAACTTTATTGAAAAAAGAGCTGTAAAAAAAACAACATCATCACTTATTGATTTAAAAGCTCTGCAAGTGAAAAAAGCCACATTAATTCACCTTAGCAACAAAACATCAACAATCCCATCAAATGAAATTATTAAAGGAAATAAATTACTAATTAATCAGGGAGAGAAAATCCCAACTGACGGAACTATATTTGATGGAGAAGGGCTAATTGATGAATCACTTATTTCTGGTGAATCAACTCCTTTAATTAAGAAAAAAAATGATGTTGTAATT
>JAQWSL010000025.1 GCA_029243225.1 Flavobacteriales bacterium | reverse complement strand
TGCTCATGATGACCATGAAGGACATTAAAATTTGATTATCAAATAATTAGAGCTCTCTTAGGAGAGCTTTTTTTATGTCCAAACTTTAGTTCCTTCAGAGCAATTTTGACAGATATCAACCTCTTTTCTATTAGATAAAATTAGAGCTCTAAAATTATTGTAAGTTTGACTATGCCAAATGCTATTAAACGTGTTTATTTTTAAGTCTCCAATTTTGTATTTAGCATCTTTGTCAAAACAACATGGCGCAAGTTTTCCATCTATTGTAACTACACTGCTGCTCCACATTCTCCAACAATGATTGTATAATTTATTTTTTAATTCAAATTCCCCTTTTTTATTTAGTTTATATCGAGAATATTTTTCGTTTTCGGGAATTAATGAATTCCCATTTTTGTAATCGTATACCTGTGCTGTTTTAAATCTAATTTCATTTACTCCAAGCTTTTTACTTAATGCTATGGCATCGTTAATTTCATGCTCATTGTGTTTAACTACAAGGAATTGAAAAATTAAATGAGGTGTTATACTTTTTAATCTTTTCTTGGCTTCGATGATGTTTTTTGTGCCAGAAATTACTTTTTCTAAAGAACCGTTTATTCTATATAATTCATATGTTTTCTGCGAAGTTCCATCTATGGAAATTATTAAACGATCTAATCCAGATTCAATTGTTTTGATGGAATTTTGAGGAGTTAAAAAATGAGCATTTGTTGATGTGGAAGTATATATATTTTTTGAATTAGCTTTTTTAATAAATTCAAATATTAAAGGATTGATAAAAGGTTCCCCCTGAAAATAGTAATTTATATATAATAATTTTTTATGTAATTCATCTATTATTTTGTTATTTAAATTAGTTTTTAAATTACCCGTTTTTCTAGTGAATTCCTTTAATCCACTAGGGCATTCAGGACATCCTAGATTACATGCTGTGGTTGGTTCAATTGATAGTGCTGTTGGGAGCCCAAAAACAATACTTTTTTTTGTGATTCTTGAAAAAATAAAACTTGAATAAAGTTTGAACAAATTAATAATTCTTTGAAGAGTTAATTTGTTTAGAATATTTATTGTGTCACTTTTTTTCATGATTCAAACAAATGTAAAAAAATCCATTTTTAAAATTGGCTTACTCTTTGATATTAAGCTATAATAATAATAATCTACTTGTATTAATTTTATACTTTAGTGGACTGAATTGACAATTTAAATTCATGTGGCAATATATCGCTAATATAATACTTAGAAACAGAGCATTAATACTATCTATTCTCTTTGGAATTACCATCTTCTTTGGTTATTTCGCTACTAAGGTTGGTATTCAGTACGAATTTGCTAATCTTCTTCCATCAAATGATATTACTCAAATTGAGTACAAACAATTTAAAAATGATTTTGGTCAGGATGGGATGATAATTGTTATTGCTGCCAATGATGAGAATTTTTATGAGCTAGATAAATTTAATAGCTGGTATAAAATGGGGAATGCTCTTAAAGAGCTGAAAATCCCTATACAAAAAAATAATTCTACTGTTTATCTATCTGCAATTGATTCTGTTTTTTCTGAAGCACATTTGTTTAATATAGCTAAGAACAGGCTGGATAAAAAATTTGAGCTCAATCGTATTATTAACTCAGAGGTTGAAAGTCAAGTAGAGCTAGATTCTATTGAATCTGTAATAAAGTCATTGGAGTTTTATAAAGGAATTATTAATAAGGAAGAATCTGATTTGCACATTATGATGCTTTTTATTAATAAAGAAATTTTCAATTCTAGTGATCGAGGAACTTTAGTTGAAGATGTTGAAAAAGTAGCAAGAGAAATGGCCCCGTCTTTTAAACAGCTTCGTTTTTCAGGTCTTCCTTTTATTCGTTCAGTTACAATGAATAAAGTGAAATCAGAACTCCTTCTTTTCGTTCTTTTAGCAATGCTGGTTACTTCTTCATTATTGTTTTTCTTCTTCAGATCTTTTAAAGTTGTTTTGATTTCTATGATTGTTGTTGTAATCGCAGTTACATGGTCGTTTGGAACTATTGGTTTATTTGGATTCGAGATTACAGTTTTAATGGGTTTAATTCCTCCTTTAATGATTGTTATTGGAATTCCAAACTGTATTTATTTGATTAATAAATACCAACAAGAATACCGAAGTCATGGTAATAAAGTTAAATCACTACAACGTGTAATAAGAAAGGTAGGAAACGCTACTTTTTTGACCAATGCTACTACATCAATGGGTTTTGGAACTTTTGTCTTTACTCACTCGAGTATAATGAAAGAGTTTGGTATTGTTGCTTCCATTAATATTATTTGCATTTTCTTTATAAGCATCCTCGTTGTTCCAATTATTTACAGTTATTTATCTCCTCCTAGTCTTAGACATACAAAGCATTTAGATAAAAAATGGTTAGATTTTTCTGTTGATAAATTAGTTGTAGTATCAACTAACTACAGAACAGCTGTTTATGTGGTTACCGTATTGTTATTGATTATTGGCTTTTACGGTATGTCTTTAATGCATACCACAGGTAATATTGTAGATGAATTACCTAAAAGTGAACAAGTAGTTAAAGATTTAAAATATTTCGAATCAGAAATAAATGGTGTCATGCCTTTTGAACTTGTTATTAAGTCAAAAGATACTATTTACAATACATTCACAAATCTTTCTAAAATTCAAAATCTTCAAATTGCATTAAAGCAAGAAAAATATTTATCTAAATCTCTTTCTTTGGTAGATGCAATAAAATTTGTTTCTCAAGCATATGGAAATGGTAAAGAAGAAAAATATTTTTTAGATTTTAGTAGTTCAAAAGACAAAAAATACCTTTCATCTATTGTAAAGTCTAAATATTTTAAGAACACATTTAATAATGAAGAATTCAAATCTTCTAATGCATTTGTTTCAAGTTTTATTGATTCATCACATACTAAAACTAGAATAACTGTTCAGGTAGCAGATATAGGGACAGCATCTATGGATAGCCTTTATGATAGAGTCAAATCTAAAATCGATGAAATTCTAAATCCTGAATATCTTATTATTTCTAATCTTGATGGATTGACTGAATTACAAAAAGATTCTTCTTTTTACAATGTTTATCAAAATTCTTTTTGGATTCAATCCATGGTTCAAGATTCTTTAACAGCTGGAGATGTAGAGCTAATTATGGATTTCCCTATAGAAGAAAATGAAATTTATGTCCAGTACGGAAAAGATGAATTTCAACAATCAATAACCAATTCTATTGAAAGTAAATATTTACAAAGTTCTATTACTGGATCTGGTATTGTTTATACAAAAGGCACTAATTATTTAGTAAAGAACTTATTTATAAGCTTGATGATAGCTGTTTGTGTTATATCTATCTTAATGTCTTTCTTATTTAAGTCATGGAGAATGGTAATAGTTTCCATGGTGCCTAATTTATTTCCATTAATTATAACATCTGCAATTATGGGTTTTGTAGGGATTCCAATTAAACCCTCTACTATTTTAGTTTTTAGTATTGCTTTTGGTATTTCTATTGATGATACTATTCATTTCTTAGCAAAATATCGACAAGAATTATTGTCAAATCATGGTAATATTAGAAAATCAGCCATTGTTGCTATTAAGGAAACTGGGGTGAGTATGATCTATACGTCAATTATTTTATTTTTCGGATTTTCAATTTTTATTGCATCTAAATTTGGAGGTACTCAAGCGCTTGGTATTTTAGTTTCAGTTACACTGTTTATTGCCATGCTAGCAAATTTAGTTTTACTACCGTCTTTGTTGTTAACTCTTGAAAAAATGTTGACTACTAAAGCTTTTAGAGAATCTAAACTTGAATTTATTGATAATGAGGATGATATTGATATTGATAAATTAGATATAATAAAGAAAGAAGAAAAATGAAAGGAATAATACTTGCTGGTGGTTCTGGAACTAGGCTACATCCATTAACATTAGGTATTAGTAAACAATTGATGCCTATTTATAACAAGCCAATGATTTATTATCCCTTGTCCACTTTAATGCATGCGGGTATAAAAGATATTTTAATCATTACAACACCTCACGATCAGCCGGCATTCCAACACCTTTTAGGAGATGGGTCAAAACTTGGTTGTAGGTTTACTTACAAAATTCAATCAGAACCTAATGGTTTAGCACAAGCATTTATAATTGGAAAAGAATTTATTGGAAAAGATAAAGTTGCACTTATTTTAGGAGATAATATCTTTTTTGGCTCAGGTTTAGGAAAGAAATTAAGAACATGTAATGACCCAGATGGAGGATTGGTGTTTGCTTATCATGTTCTAGACCCTGAAAGATACGGAGTGGTTGAATTTGATGATAGTAACACAGTGCTAACATTAGAAGAAAAACCAGAAAAACCAAAATCTAATTTTGCTGTACCTGGATTGTATTTCTATGATAATGATGTAGTTGCTATTGCTGAAAACTTAAAACCTAGTGCAAGAGGCGAATACGAAATCACTGATGTTAATAAAGAATATTTAGCACTTGGTAAATTGAAAGTTCAGAAACTAGAAAGAGGTGTAGCTTGGCTAGATACAGGTACTTTTAGATCTCTAATTCAAGCGTCTCATTATGTTCAAACTATCGAAGAGAGACAAGGTCTTGGAGTTGGTTGTATTGAAGCAGTTGCTTACTCTAGAGGTTTTATCGATTCAGAAAAATTGAAAGAGTTAGCTCAACCACTTTTGAAGTCTGGTTATGGGAAATATTTATTGAGTTTAATTCAATAGAATAATGCTGGAAAAGTATACTCAAGAAATAAATATTCAAATAGATTCTTATCTAAAAACTTTGCCAGATAGCGGTATTTATCTGCCGTTTAAATACATAATGAATCTAGGAGGAAAACGATTTAGACCTTCTTTACTTTTACTTGCAACAGAGCTTTTTAATGGATCTACAAAAGAGGCAATAAATCCAGCAATTGGAATTGAAGTTTTTCATAATTTTTCTTTAGTTCATGATGATATTATGGATGGTGCACCTTTAAGAAGAGGTAAGTCACCTGTTCATCTTAAATGGGATTTAAATATGGGTATTTTGTCTGGTGATGTCATGTTTGCCCAGGCAAATTCATTAATTGCTGACTGTTACCCCCACCATTTGAAACAAGTTGTTAGGTTGTATAACAAAACTGCAGTTGAGGTTTGTGAAGGACAAGATTTGGATATGGAATTTGAAACAAGAGAAAATGTTTCTATAGAAAATTACATTAAAATGATTCGTCTTAAAACAGCTGTTTTAGTTGCATGTGCCTTGAAAATAGGGGCTATTATTGGTGATGCAGATTCAAATGACGCAGCATTGATGTATGATTTTGGTATTAATTTAGGAATAGCGTTTCAAATACATGATGATATTTTAGATTTATATGGGGATCAAAAAGTTTTTGGAAAACAAATTGGAGGAGATATTATTGAAGGTAAACACAGTGTGTTATTAATTACTGCAAAAGCTCAAGCAAATAAAGAACAGCTTGCAAATATCACTGAACTTCTAAATAATTTAGATTTAAGTAATGAAGAAAAAGTTAAGCAAGTTTCAAACATCTATAACCAGCTAAATGTCAAGAGTCTTTCGTCAATATTGCAAAATGATTACTACAACAAAGCATTAAATGCTATTCAGGGACTTTCAATCTCTACTAAGAATAAAAATATATTGTTTTCTTTCGCAGAAAATTTAATGAAAAGGGAGGTTTAGTTATAAATGTTATGAAATGCTTTTTCCAGTGATTTAAATTTAAATTTAAATCCTGTTTCCATTATTTTTTTATTACTAACCCTAACCCCATGAATTAAGATATCTGCTAATTCTCCATAAATGCCTTTCATTATAAAGGCAGGTACATTTGGAAGCCAAATTTTCTTTTTATTTGCACTAGCAAGAGATTTAGTTAATTCTTTATTGTTTACATGTTGTTCTGCAACGCCATTGTAAACGCCATTTAAATTTTCATTCATTAGACAATAGATAAATAGATCAACAGTATCTTCAATGTGAATCCAAGGCATGTATTGCTTTCCACTTGCTATTGGAGCTCCTATACCTTTTTTGATAATAGAAAGTATTTTAGCAAGCGCACCTTCATTTTTGTCTAAAATTATACCTAATCTTAGTTTAACCACTCTAGTTTTCTCATTGAACAAATCAGCAGCTTCTTCCCATTGAATACAGCACTGAGCAATAAAATCAGTATGAGGATTGTCTTGTTCAGTATATATTTTTTGATTGGTAATTGCTCCATAGTAGCCAATTCCAGACGCTGAAATAAAAGCTTTTATTGGCAAATTAAGTTGAATTATCTTTTGATAAATAAGTCTTGCTGTAAGAACTCTACTTTTAACAATAGTTCTTTTTCGTTTCATAGTCCAAGGATTTTCAGCAATTCCAGCTCCAGCTAAATGAATTATATGAGTTACTCCATTAAAACAGGCCTCATCTATTGAATTATTTTCCCAGTCCCATTCATAAGTTTTAACTCCACTTGCAGAATTTTTTGATCTTGTCAGATGAACTACTTCAATTTTTTGAGCAATTAATTTTTTTGTAATTGCTTTACCTAATAATCCAGAACCACCAGTAATTAAAACTTTCATATGAGTAAACATAATGGTTTTTTTAATGTTAAAATTATTGTTTAAACTAATTTAAAATTTTGAAAATCTATTAATTTATATAAATTTAAAATTAATGCTAGTTAAAAAATATAGGGGAGTTAGTTTAAATACAAAGCGTGTTTTAAGAGATGTGATTTTTCAATTAAACAAAGACCTTTTACTTTCTGGTTTTAGATTCAAGTTTGATATAAATAGCAACTTAGAATTTTTTCACAATGAATTGATTCGTTGGTTAGAGTTGGTTATTGTTAAAGAGAAAAATTTATTTTTCTCTTTATTGTATAGAATTGATATTCATGAGGAAAAAGTACTAAACGTAGCAAATAATTCCATTAATAATATTGCACTATTAATTATAGAAAGGGAGTTTCATAAAGTTGTATTAAAACAATATTATAACTGTTAGTTAAATGGATTAAATAAAATTGTATTTCTTCGAGAAATTACCTGAATTAAAATTTTAACTTTGTAATAATTTTTAATGATGATAATGGATAAACATTCCTATTTAAGCAATGCCAACGGAGAAGTTATTGAAGATTTATACAATCAATATCTTGCAAACAACAATGATGTAGAAGAAGGTTGGCGAAAATTTTTTGATGGTTTTGAATTTGCTAAAAAAAATTATGAGCAAGAGGGTGATGAAATTCCTTTAAATGTTAAAAAAGAATTCATGGTCATTAAAATGATTGATGAATATAGATCTAGAGGTCATTTGTTTACCAAAACTAATCCTGTAAGAGAAAGAAGAAAATACTCTCCATCTCTAAAGTTTACTAATTTCGGTTTGGAAGAAAGTGATTTAAAGAAAATCTTTCAGGCAGGAGATCAAATAGGAATAGGTCCAACGACTTTACAAAATATCATTGATCATTTAGAAGAAACATATTGCGAATCTATTGGTATTGAATATCAGTACATAAGACATCCTAATAGAGTTCGATGGATAAGAGATAGAATAGAAATTAAAAACAGGCCGGTTCTTTCTATTGAAGAGAAAAAGCAAATTATGCACAAGCTTAATCAGGCTACAGTTTTTGAACAATTTTTACAGAAAAAATTTGTAGGTCAAAAACGTTTTTCAATTGAAGGAGCAGAGGCATTGATTCCTGCTTTAGACGTACTAATTGAAAAAGGAGCAGAGCTTGGTGTTCAAGAATTTGTTATGGGAATGGCCCATAGAGGAAGGTTGAATGTTCTGGCTAATATCTTTAATAAAACTTATAAAGAAATTTTCAGTGAGTTTGAAGGTAAAATTTACGATGAGGATAGCCTTTTCGATGGGGATGTTAAATATCATTTAGGTTTCACATCTGAAAACACTACAGATAATGGAAAAGAAGTTCGTTTAACTTTATCCCCAAATCCATCACATCTAGAAGCTGTAGATCCGATTGTTCAGGGCATTACAAGGTCTAAAATTGATCAAGAATTAAATGGAGATGCAGCTAAGATTGTTCCAATTCTAATTCATGGAGACGCTGCTGTAGCAGGTCAAGGAGTTGTTTATGAAGTAATTCAAATGGCACAATTAGATGGCTACGGTACAGGTGGAACTTTACATATTGTAATTAACAACCAGATTGGTTTTACAACTAATTATTTAGATGCAAGATCTAGTACTTATTGTACAGATGTTGCTAAAACAACTTTATGTCCTGTTTTTCATGTTAATGGTGACGATATTGAAGCAGTTGTTCAAACAATACAAATTGCTTTAAAGTACAGACAAGAATTTTCTAGAGATGTTTTTATTGATTTATTGTGTTACAGAAAATATGGTCATAACGAGGGAGATGAACCTAAATTTACTCAGCCAAAATTATATAAAGAAATTGCTAAGCATGCAAACCCAAGAGAAATATACCTTAAAAAATTAATCGATGAAAATGTAGTTAGTATACAGGAGGGAGAGGCTATGGAAAATGATTTTGACTCAATGTTACAAGATCGATTAGTTGAGGCTAAACAAATTCAAAAGGCAAAGGTTACCGATTTTTTAGAAGACAAATGGAAAGAATTTAGAAAGGGAAAATCTTCGGACTTTATCCAGTCACCAGATACTAGTGTTAATGAAAAAACATTGATAGAGCTTGCCAATAGCATGCATGCTCTTCCTGAAGGTAAGAAATACTTTAGAAAAATTGTTAAGCTCTTTAATGATAGGTTGTCAATGCTGAAAGAAGATCGTTTAGATTGGGCCATGGGTGAATTATTAGCCTATGCAACTCTTCTTGATGAGGGTTTTCCGATACGAATCTCAGGTCAAGATGTTGAAAGGGGAACCTTTTCACACCGTCATGCAGTAGTGAAAACAGAAGATGATGAAGAAAGAATTGTCCCGTTAAACCACCTTTCAAAAGATCAGGGAGAATTTTCTATTTACAACTCATTACTTTCTGAATACGCAGTTTTAGGTTTTGATTATGGTTATGCCTTTAATACACCGAATGGTTTAATTATTTGGGAAGCTCAATTTGGAGACTTTAATAATGGAGCTCAAATAATTATTGATCAATTTATTAGTTCTGCAGAAGATAAATGGGGAACTCAAAACGGATTAGTTATGTTGTTGCCTCATGGTTATGAAGGAATGGGGTCGGAGCATTCTTCTGGAAGAATGGAACGTTTTTTACAATTGTGTGCTCAAGAAAATTTACAAATAGCAAATTGTACAAATCCATCAAATTATTTTCATTTATTAAGAAGGCAGCTCAAAAGAGATTTCAGGAAACCTTTAGTTGTTTTCACTCCAAAAAAATTATTAAGATACCCTAGAGCAACTTCAAAATTAGCTGAATTTACTACTGGTTCATTTCTAGAAGTTATTGATGATTCTGAGACTAATAATGCAAGTGTTGTCGTCTTTTGTTCGGGTAAATTTTACTACGATTTGTTAGAAAAGAGAGAAGAGTTATCAATTCAAAATATGGCTATTGTTAGGCTGGAACAATTGTACCCTTTTCCAACAAATCAGATAGAAAAATTAGTTGCTAAATATGGTAATGAAGCCAAATATCTATGGGCTCAAGAAGAACCAGAAAATATGGGAGCATGGTCATTTATTTTAAGATATTGGAAATTTGGTCCAATTACTTGTTGCTCCAGACATTCTTCTGCAAGCCCTGCAAGTGGATCACCTAAAGTCCATGAAATAAGGCACAATGAAATAATTGATAAAGTAATGAATTACGCACTAAGTGGTTTAAAATTGTAAAAGATGTCAGTATTAGAAATGAAAGTTCCAAGTCCAGGAGAATCTATTTCAGAAGTTGAAATAGCAGAATGGTTAGTAGAGGATGGCGATTATGTCGAGAAAGATCAAACAATTGCAGAAGTTGATTCAGACAAAGCAACTTTAGAATTACCTGCAGAAGAAGCGGGTTTAATAACATTAAAAGCTGAAGTTGGCGATTTAGTTGAGGTTGGTCAAGTTGTTTGCTTAATTGACACTTCTGCTGCTCGTCCTGAAGGTTCTCCTAAAACGGATTCAACTGCTGTTAATGACAGTGTTCCTAGTCCTTCTCCAGTTTCATCAAAACAAACTCCAACTCCTAAATTAGACTCTTATGCAAAAGGCCATCCAAGTGTAGCAGCTAAAAAGATGATAGATGAGAATGACCTATCTGCAGAATTAATTGAGGGTACAGGAAGAGATGGTAGAATAACTAAAGGAGATGTTAAGCTGGCTGTTTCTGCAGGTCTTGCAAGAGCAGATCGAAAAAGTGAGTCTAAGAAAATGAGTATGCTTCGAAGAAAAATTGCATCTCGTTTAGTTTCTGTTAAAAATGAAACGGCTATGTTAACTACGTTTAATGAAGTTAACATGAAGCCGATTATGGATCTTCGAAAAAAATACAAAGATGAGTTTAAAGAAAAATATGGTGTTGGCTTAGGTTTTATGTCATTTTTCACAAAAGCTTGTACATTGGGTCTAGCTGAATTTCCTGAAGTAAATTCGATGATTGATGGTGATCATATGATTTCATATAATTTTGCTGATGTAGGAATTGCTGTTAGCTCTCCAAAAGGTCTAATGGTTCCAGTTCTAAGAAATGCAGAGAAAATGAATCTTTTAGAAATTGAAACCAATATTAAGCAACTTGCCATAAAAGCAAGAGATGGTAAAATATCTTTAGATGAAATAACAGGAGGCACTTTTACCATTACTAATGGTGGTGTTTTTGGGTCTATGTTAAGTACACCAATTATTAATCCTCCACAGTCTGCAATTTTGGGGATGCATAACATTGTAGAAAGACCAGTGGCTATTGATGGTAAAGTTGAAATAAGACCAATAATGTATCTTGCCCTTTCTTATGATCACAGAATTATTGATGGAAAGGATAGTGTTGGATTTTTAGTGATGGTTAAAGAAGCCTTAGAAAATCCTTTAGAAAAGATTTTTGATAATAAAGATCCTAAAGACGTATTGTTCAATTATTAATTTTCGTTTCAATTTTGCTAAGTAAATTAATTGCTGACTTACTGTAAAAACCATTTCCTTCAATAATTGAGTTTAATGCATTTTTGGTTGCATAATAATCACCTTTTATATAAAGGGATTTAGCTTTGTACCAATTAGCTTCTTCTTCAAAAATTGAATAACTATGGGTAATGCATGCCTCAAAGTGCTCTATTGCTTTATCTTTTTGCTTAATGTTGTAATAACAAAGACCACCATAAAATAAGGCATTTATATCATTTGGATATTGGTTTAGAATTACTTTAAAATTTTTAAGAGCAGTTTTGAAATTATTTTCTCTAAAATCTAATAAAGCAGCTTTTAAAAAGTCATTGTATGGAATTTCTTTAATGTTTATTTGAAGATCCATAGGGTCATTTTTAGTGTTTTCATAAGCTGCAGGAAGTCCAGAGAGTTCAGCTTTAACTTCTTCCTTCTTAATATTGTTTCTGTTTTTATAATTTAAGACTAACAACTCATGTAAGTATATGTGAGGGGAGTTAATAATTGAAATTGGTGTTTTGTAATTGTTTTCCACTTCTATTTTTACAGCTTCCTTCATTTTCATTTTAATAACATCGAGTGTTCTTTTTTTATTTTTAGCTGTATTTAAGTTTTCAGTTTGCTCGCTTTTAATGGGTGAGTTTACTATTATTTCTGAAGAAGTAATTATTTCGTTTGTAGGTAATGTTTTAGCTACATCAATTGCAGAATCTGATAATTCAACAATAGCTGTTTTGGTTTCTTTTGTGAAATTTTGAGCGGTATTAATTTTTTGATTTTCAACTTTTTCGGGGAATAAAATAAGAACACTAATGCCAATAATTAATACAGAAGATAAGATTAGCAGAATGGCGTTAAAATTGAATTTAAATTTATTTATTCTTGTATTTATTTTATTTTCGATTTTTTCAAATTCAATTACACTTCTAGAAACACTTTTAAATCCATCCATTGCTTCAGCTTGAAACGGATCACTTTCTAGCTTACCCTCAATTTCTCTATTTTCTTTTTCACTAAGTTTACCTCCTAAATAATTTCTTATATCTTCTTTAGAAAGTGATTCGTTAGTGTTAAATATGTCATTCATTTTCTTCATTCTTTTTCTTTCACTTTAAGTCTAAGATTTCTTTTTCCATTTTGAATTTCACTTTTAATCTTTTTTAATTCCCATCCTGTTTCATTTGCTATTTCTTGGTAAGATTTTTTTTCTAAATAAAA
>JAQWSL010000024.1 GCA_029243225.1 Flavobacteriales bacterium | reverse complement strand
GTTACCGATTTTCAAACAACTGCTGGAAATATTTATGTTAATGAAATGGAAAACTTTCTTGGCAATCCAATGGGGACAGTTAATAGAACATCTAATGGTTTTGCAGGTTCTGTTTGGTTTTTTGACAGTGATTGGTCAAGTGCTGTCACCAACGAATTAACAGGTTCATTAATTGCAAATATTCAACTTGAATACAACTATTATCCTCAAACAAATGGTCTTTTCATCCATACTGAATCTGAATTTAACAGCTCTTTATCTGGAGATTACAATTTAATAATTTACCTCATTAGGGATGCTGTGGAAGCTCCACAAAAACTAAATAATGGAACTACTGAAGAGGAATATGAGCACCATGCTGTATTAACTGATAACATTAATGGAACATGGGGAGATGCTATAGTGAATGGAAACGTAAATGCTGGAGACAAATTTTACAATGACTATTCTTATCAACTGACAGATCCTGCTAATGACTCTACTTTTGACATTAACAATTTATCACTTATTACCTATTTATGTGATAGAAATACTTATGAAGTAATCCAAGTAATTAAAACTGAGCTAACACCCTAACTTAATCCTCTCATTATCCCTTTTGTAGAGCTTCTAATAAAGTCAAGTATAACTTGTTTCTCATCAGATTGTGGCAGTTCTAACTCAGCCACCTTGATTGCTGTAGATATATTACTATTTTGAACATATATAACCCTATAAGCGTCTTCAATATTCATTATTTGCTGATCACTATATCCTCTTCTTCTTAAGCCAACAGTATTTACACCAACATATGAGAGGGGTTCTCTTGCTGCTTTAACAAAAGGTGGTACATTTTTTCTAACTAACGAACCTCCTGCTACAAAAGAATGAGCACCAATATGAACAAATTGTTGAGTTCCAACCATTCCTTCAATAATAACCCAATCATCGATTGTAATGTGCCCAGCAAGTTGTGTTGAATTTGCTATTATTACATTGTTACCGATTATACAATCGTGAGCAACATGAACATAAGCCATCAGTAAGCAATTACTACCTACAATGGTTTTATGTCTATCAGTAGTTCCTTTATGAACAGTAACAAATTCCCTAATGGTAGTATTATTTCCTATTTCGGTAGTAGTGTATTCTCCTTTATATTTTAAATCTTGGGAAACAGCAGAGATAACAGCCCCGGGGTATATTTTACAGTTTTCACCAATTCTTGCCCCGTCCATTATTACAACATTTGAACCTATCCAAGTACCATCTCCGATAACTACATCTGCAGAAATTGAAGCAAAAGGATCTATAACAACATCTTTCCCAATTTTAGCATCTTTATGAATATATGATAAATCTCTTCTCATTATCCTCTATCTTTAACAACCTGAGCCAACATATCAGCCTCAATACATACTTCTCCATTAACATACCCTTTACCTCCCATATGAACAAGACCTCTTCTAATTGGGGATATTAATTTTAACTCGAAGACAATGGTGTCACCTGGAACCACTTTCCTCTTGAACTTAACATTATCAATTTTCATGAAATAAGTGGAATATAAATGGGGTTCTTCAACCTTAGACAAAGAAAATATTCCTCCCGTTTGAGCCATTGCTTCAATTTGCAGAACGCCAGGCATTACTGGATTACCAGGGAAATGTCCAGTAAATTGAGGCTCATTCATTGTAACGTTTTTAACACCAATAATAGTTTCATCAGTAATCTCCATTACTTTATCCACTAATAAAAAAGGATATCTATGCGGGAGCAACTTTTCTATGTCATTAATATCGTAAACTGGTTTTTTTGATAAATCAAACTTCTTACCTTCCTTGTTTTGCTTCTTCATGATTTCTTTAATAATTTTTGCAAATGATATGTTACCTGAGTGACCTGGTCTTGCAGCTAAAATATGCCCCTTAATAGGCTTTCCTACCAATGCTAAGTCGCCAATAATGTCTAATAATTTATGTCTAGCTGGTTCATTAATAAATTTTAATTCACAATTATTTAATGTGTTGCCCTTTATTTGAATATCTAAATGTTCTTTCCCTAATAGTTTTGCCAAATTGTCCAATTCTTCCTGAGCTACTTCTTCTCTTTCAACTAAAACAATTGCGTTATCTATGTCTCCTCCTTTAATAAGACCGGCCTTAGCAAGGCCCTCCAATTCTCTTAAAAATACAAATGTTCTACAAGGTGAAATTTGTTCTTTAAATTCTCCTAAATGATACATAGTAGCATGCTGAGTGCCCAATGCTATTGAATCATAATCTACCATTACAGTCACCCTGAAGTCATCATATGGGATTGCTAAAATTTCGATTCCTTTTTCTAAGTCTTCAAAGGGTTGGTTTTCTGTAAATTCAAAATATTCTCTGTCTGCATTTTGTTCGATAATGCCAACTTTCTCTATTTCATTTACAAATAATAATGCACTTCCATCTAAAATTGGAACCTCTAATGCGTCTAATTTAATGAGCGCATTGTCAACTTGCAGTCCAAAAAGAGCCGCCAATAAATGCTCTGTAGTACAAACTTTTACTCCATTTTTTTCAAGAGTAGTACCTCTCTTTGTATCAGTAACTAAATCCGCATCAGCAGGAATTATTGGTTGTCCTTCAACATCAATACGTTGGAATTTATATCCATGATTTTCTGGTGCCGGTTCAATAGTTACAGTAACTTTCTCTCCAGTATGAAGGCCTTGACCGGAAAGAGAAAATGCTTTCTTAAGTGTCCTTTGTTTATCACTCATTATTTAAAATTTTTAATTTCATCTTGAACTGAATCTAGTTGTTTTTTTAATTTAGGCAAGCTTCTAAACAAAACATAACAACGCTTAAAATCTCCAATACTAAATGCAGGTGAACCTTGCACAATTTCATTTTCGTTTTTAATTGAATTTCCTATTCCGCTTTGGGCAGCTATTTTAACACCATTTGCAATCTTGATGTGTCCAACAATTCCAACTTGTCCTCCAATCATAACATTTTTACCGATTTTGGTAGACCCTGCGACTCCTGTTTGAGCTGCAATAACTGTATTCTCTCCAATATCTACATTGTGAGCAATCTGAATTAGGTTGTCAATTTTTGCTCCTTTTCTAATAATGGTGCTCCCCATAGTTGCACGATCAATAGTGGTATTTGAACCAATCTCAACAAAATTTTCCAAAATTACATTTCCAATTTGAGGTACTTTCTGGTAATTATTTTCCGAGTTAGGCACAAATCCAAATCCATCAGAACCAACAATTACTCCTGAATGTAATGTGCAATTTTCTCCAATAAGACATTTTGAATATACTTTAACACCAGGAAATAAACAGGAATCCTTTCCAATTTTCACACCATCTCCAACATAAGAGTTTGGATAAATTTTAACGCCATCTTCAATTTCAACGTTATTCCCTATGTATACAAAAGCTCCTATGTAAACATCTTTACCAACTTTAGCACTTTCAGAAATAAAAGAGGGTTGCTCAATTCCTTTAGGTGATTGAGAAACTTGATCATAATAGGCAAGAAGTTGTGCTAAACTTTCGTATGCATTTGGAACTCGAATTAAGGTTAAATCATTTGGCAAATCTTTACTAGGAACAAAAGATTCATTAACTAAAGCAATAGTTGCAGCAGTTGTGTATATAAATTCTTCGTATTTATTGTTGGCTAAAAAAGTGATTGTACCTGGCTTTCCCTCTTCTATTTTTGCCATGTCACTAACCAAAGCATCGGAATTTCCTTCAATTTTTCCTTTTAATAAATCGGCTATTTGCTGTGCAGTGAATTCCATTTGTCAAATTTAATAATATTCAATAATTATAAAGTTTATTCTGGGTGAAACAAGTAGTATTTCTTAACAGGATTAGAAAGAGACTGAATGTTGAAATTATCAGATGCTTCTGTAATGTCTTTTAATGTTCCATTTTTGTATAAGATTTTTATTTCATCCTTATTGGAGTCATACGCATTGTTTGTCATTGAATCCTGAAAAATAAAATACTCTAGCTCGCGATCATTAAATTTTAAAGGATTGTGATATTTATTTTTAAACTCATCTATTTCTTTCTGTGTAAAAGGAGTTTCTTTCTGTTCAACTTTTAACAAATTCCTTGTAACCAACATTCTTGAAAGTTCTGCTAGTACAGGATCTGAACTGTTAATCCACTCTTTTATACAAACAAAAATATCCATGTCATCTAGCTGAGCAAATTTTCTAAGTATTTGTGGGTCTCTCAGTTTTTCAGCATCAATGTTTTCGAATAAAAATGTTTTCATTGGAGTAGTAGAAAAAATAATTTCACCACCTAAAGCTATATATTTTGCTCTCTTTAGAATTTTCATCAATAAAAATTCAGCACTCAAAACTGTTTTATGAAGATATACTTGCCAATACATTAACCTTCTTGCGACAATAAATTTCTCAATAGAATAAATTCCTTTTTGTTTCACAACAAGAGAGTCATTTACAACATCAAACATTTTTATTATTCGTTGATTACTGACAACGCCTTCTGAAACTCCAGAGTAAAAGCTATCTCTTTTTAGATAATCTAACCTATCCATATCTAATTGACTGGAAACTAATTGATGCAGAAATCTCTTATGATATTTGTCTGAAAAAATCTTAATAGCCAAATCAAGTTCACCTCTAAACTCTCTATTTAATTCTTTCATAAAAAGAATCGAAACTTCTTCATGCTTAATGCCTGAAACAATACTGTGTTCTAATGTATGGGAAAATGGTCCATGACCAATATCATGTAATAAAATAGCTAACGTAACACCTTTTGCTTCTTCAGGAGTTATTTCATGACCTAAAAACTGCAAAGTATTTATGGCTTGAGTCATTAGATGTGCACAGCCTACAGCATGATTAAACCTTGTATGTAAAGCTCCTGGATAAACTAAATGAGATAGCCCTAATTGTTTAATTCTTCTAAGCCTTTGGAAATATGGGTGATCAATAATATCTAAAAATATTTTGTGTGGCAATGAAATAAAACCATACACAGGGTCGTTTAGAATTTTTAAATTATTTTGACTATTGTTCACTGCTTATTCATTAAGTTAGTAACAAAACTAATTAATTCAACGAGGAAATGGCAAGAATACTTTGGGCAGATGATGAAATTGACCTTTTAAAACCACATGTGATGTTTTTAGAGAAAAAAGGTCATGTGGTAACCACGGTGCAATCAGGAAATGAGGCCATTGATTTAGTGAAAGAGGATGACTTTGAAATCATTTTTTTAGATGAAAATATGCCGGGTCTAACAGGCTTAGAAACATTAGATTTTATTAAAGCTGAAAAACCCAGTGTTCCAATAATAATGATTACTAAAAGTGAAGAAGAATCTATTATGGATAGTGCTATTGGTGGCAGAATAAATGATTACTTAATTAAGCCAGTAAATCCGAATCAAATCCTGCTTTCCATTAAAAAAAATCTTGAAGGGAAAAGACTTGTAAACGAAAAAACTACCTCTAATTATCAACAAAAATTTAGAGAAATCTCCATGGATTTACAAGACCGACTTGATTTTGATGGTTGGGTAGATATTTATAAAAGATTAGTTTATTGGGAAGTACAGTTTGATAAATCTGACCAAAGCATGATGGAGGTGCTTCAAATGCAAAAAAATGAAGCAAATCAATTGTTTTCAAAATATGTGGCTAACAACTATACCGAATGGTTTAACAATGAAGGGCCATTAATGTCTCATGAATTGTTAAAAGAAAAAGTTTTTCCAAATATCAAAAATGATAAAACCTTTTTAATTGTAATTGACAATTTAAGGTACGATCAATGGCAAGTAATTAGACCAATACTAATGGAAAGGTTTACCGCCAAAGAAGAATCGTTGTATTACAGTATTCTTCCAACAGCAACTCAATACGCAAGAAATGCGTTATTTGCTGGGATGATGCCATCTGAAATTCAAAAACACTTTCCTTCAAAATGGAAAAATGAAGACGATGAAGGGTCTAAGAATAAATTTGAAGCAGATTTTTTAAATGCAAACCTTTCAAACAATGGCATTAACTGTAAAACATCTTATAACAAAATAACCAACCTTGATGCGGGGAAAAAGCTGGTTAATAATTTCAGCAACTTATTAAATAATGATTTTAATGTTGTTGTATATAATTTTGTAGATATGCTTTCTCATGCACGAACTGATATGGAGGTTATTAGAGAGCTTGCAGATGATGAATCTGCTTACCGATCTCTTACTCTAAGTTGGTTTGAACATTCTGCATTAAATGATATTTTCAAACTGATTGCAGAGAATAATTGTGATGTAATAATAACTACTGACCACGGTACTATTAAAGTGGATGATCCTAGCAAAGTAGTGGGTGATCGAAATACAAACTCTAATTTGAGGTACAAACAGGGAAAAAATCTAAATTACAATGAGAAAGATGTCCTTGCCATTAGAAATCCTGAAGACGCTTATTTACCTAGAATGAATGTTAGCTCTACCTATTTATTTGCTAAGGAATCAAAGTTTTTTGTCTATCCAAATAATTACAATTATTATGTAAATTATTTCAAAAACACTTTTCAGCATGGTGGAATTTCAATGGAAGAAATGATAATTCCTTATGTTCATCTTAAGTCCAAATAATTAATTATTCTATGACTAATTTTTGAGCTAGTTCCACGTATTTAATTAAAAAATCAATGTTTGAATCGTTGCAATTCTCACAATATTTAATTGCTAAATTAATTATACTATTTATTGTTATTTGCTGATCTTGAAGGTGTTTATTGATTTCGATTGACATTAACTCTAAAAAGAGATCAGAATTTTCAAAATCCATTTCTTTTACTTGGTCCTGAAATAATTTGGGTTGATGTATAAAAAAATTAAAAAGTGAAGCCCCAATAGCTCTTCTTTGACTCTCATTAAAGTTGCCAATTGTTTTTGAAAGTGCCTCTAAATATGTTCTTTTCCAAAAGGCATCATTTGTACTTAAACTATCTGCAATTAAAACTTGAAATTCAATTGGAACCTTGTCTATTTTATTTTCAATAATTAGTCTTGCTGCCTTTCTGGTATTCATTTCACCAGACATGTCTGCTAAATATTCATCACCATCCAATTCAGAATAAATTTCTTCAAACTCCTGTTCTTTACAATTCGTAAAAAGACATAAAAGCAAAACAATGCTAACAAAAATTTTAATTGTTTTCATGAAATAAAATTAATTCAATTTCAGTTATAATAGATATATAAATTAAAAAGTGAAACATTGAAATTAACATTGATTTGTTTTTTAATATTTCAATTCTCTCTAAAAACAAAGGATTATAAATCTAATTTAGAGATAATGCAGTTTTTATTTAGTTAATATAAACCCTAATTATATGCTTGAATTCAGCAAACAAATTTTATCGAAAGTTAGTTTTGACAAAACTCTTTTCAACAAAGAACTCAAGAAAAGTATTTCATGGTTAAAGAATGATGAAGTTGAAAAATTAAAAGTTTGGTGCCTTTCTTCTTTTATTTTTTATAATGATTTAATACTTGAAGCATTTGAAAGCTCGTATTAATTGTTCTTTAAAAATTTAATATTTCTTTTTAAACCTTCGAATTTTGTTCTTTTAATTGCAGATTTTTTGAACAGTTCATTAAATGTTTCTTTTGACAATTCATCCCATTGTTTTTTATCAACCTGAAGCATTTTAAGGTTTGGGTTAAACTGTGGTTCTTTGTGTTGTATTGAAAACTTATTCCAAGGGCAAACTTCTTGACATACATCACAACCAAACATCCAATTCTCCATTTTCCCCTTGAATTCTCTAGGAAATAATTCATCTTTCAGCTCAATAGTTAAGTATGAAATACATTTTGAAGCATCTAGTTTATAAGGCTGAATAATTGCATTTGTTGGGCAGGCATCTATACATTTTGTGCAAGTTCCACAGAAGTCCTTAACAGGCCCATCATATTCTAATTCCAAATCAACAATTAGTTCACCTATGAAAAAATAAGAGCCTTGCTTTTTATTTATTAGATTGGTGTGCTTGCCTATCCATCCTAAGCCACCTTTTTTAGCCCAAACCTTATCCATTACTGGAGCAGAATCAACAAAGCCTCTTGCATTTACATCACCAATTTCATCTTTAATAAAATCATGAAGTCTATTTAATTTATCTCTAATTACAAAATGGTAATCTTTACCAAGAGCATACATGGATATTTTAGGTGCATTCTTATCATGTTGTTTTGAAGTCGAATAATAATTTTGTAACACCGTTATTACTGATTTTGCGTTATCAACCAATAGTCTAGGGTCTGTTCTTTTATCGAAATAATTTTCCATATAAGCCATCTTACCATGACGATTTTCACTTAACCATTTTTCTAAATCTCTAGCTTCATTTTCAAGAAATTCAGCTCTTGAAATTCCTGCAAACGAAAATCCTAATTCAAAAGCTTTTTGCTTAATTCTCTGAGTAATTAAAGGCTTATTCATTAAAACATTTCTCCTTGTCTTAATCCTGGTTTTAAGTTGAAGTGTTTATAGGCTAATTCAGTAACTTTCCTTCCCCTTGGTGTTCTAACTATGTAACCCTCTTGTACAAGAAAAGGCTCATATACTTCTTCTAAGGTGCCTGGCTGCTCTCCAACCACAGTGGCTATTGTTGTTAGCCCTACAGGGCCCCCTTTATATTTTTCAATAATTGACAGTAAAATTTTATTGTCCATTTCATCTAATCCACTCTTGTCAACATTGAGAGCAGTTAAAGCTGTTTCCGTTATTTTAGGGTTAATTGTACCATCACCCTTGACCTGAGCGTAATCTCTAACTCTTCTTAATAGGGCATTTGCAATTCTAGGTGTTCCCCTACTTCTTCTAGCAATTTCTCTTGCCGCAGAAGTTTCAATAGGAATTGTTAAAATACTAGCTGATCTTTCTACAATATTTTGAAGTATTGAAGAGTCGTAGTATTGTAACCTTGCACTTATTCCAAATCTAGCCCTTAATGGTGCTGTAAGCATTCCACTTCTAGTAGTTGCCCCTATTAAAGTAAAAGGATTTAATTCTATTTGAACAGTTCTTGCGTTTGGTCCTGTATCAATAACAATGTCAATTTTATAATCTTCCATTGCTGAATATAAATACTCCTCGATTACAGGACTTAATCGATGTATCTCATCTATAAACAATACATCCCCTGATTGTAAATTAGTTAACAATCCAGCTAAATCGCCAGGTTTATCCAGAACTGGTCCTGATGTAACTTTAAATTCAACATCCAATTCATTAGCTATAATGTGTGCCAATGTTGTTTTACCTAATCCCGGAGGACCATGTAAAAGAACATGATCGAGTGATTCTTCTCTAAGTTTTGCTGCTTTAACAAATATTTGAAGATTCTCAATAATTTTATGTTGACCTGAAAAATCTTGGAACAATTGTGGTCTTAATACTTGCTCCAACTCTTTTTCTGACTCTTCATTATTTTCTCCCCTTAAATCATATTCTTCAATCATTTTATAAATATATAAAGCGTTACAATTACTTTTCTTTCAAATCTTTATAGATATCACCAAAATACAATTTTAATCTAGCAATATAAACAGGGGCAGATAACTTTTCATTAATAGCTGTTTTATTATAAACAACAAAACGATAGCCTAAGCCAAAACCAAGACCTAAATATTTTAACACTCTATATTCAGCAGTTATTGATTGCTCATAAAAAAAAGCAATAGAATTTGCAAGCCTAATTTGATTCTGCTTATACTGAACATTTCCAATTGCAATTTGAACATTAGCATTAAATTCAAAAGGCTTTTTTTTAATAAAAATATAGTCTACAAATGTTGAGACGTTATGACTTTTTAAATTTACATTTTCGCCATTATATATAGGCAGATAGTTTGTTTTAAGCCAATTATATCCTACACCAATTTTTAATTGTTCATTAAAACACACTCCCCCTTTAATTCCATTTATTCTTACATGTCTATTTGAAACAAAAGATCCTCGTGTATCTATTTTAATAAAAAAAACAGAGTTACTGTAAATATTTTCTGAAATTGAATCTATAAACTGTGCACTAAAGTTTATACTAAATAAATTAAAAAATATTGCTAAAAAAAAAGTCCGTACAAGTGTTGGGTACGGACTGAATATTTTATAAATAAAAAAGTTATTAATGTTCTTCTTCATCAGCATCTAACGGCACATTTTGTGGGACAAAATCATTTTCTTTTCCAGGTTTACTGTAATCATATGGCCAACGATAAACAACAGGTAATTCACCATACCAGTTACCGTGAATATGCTCGACAGGAGTTGTCCATTCTAAAGAATTTGCATTCCATGGATTTTGAGAAGCTTTTGGCCCTCTAAAAGAACTATAGATGAAGTTAAAAAAGAATATAACTTGAGCTATAACTCCAATAGTAGCGAAAATAGATATTAAAACATTGAGATCTAAAAAGTGATCAAACATAGGAAAGTTTGTATTCTCATAATACCTTCTTGGCATGCCACCCTCACCAAGAAAGTGCATAGGTATAAACACTCCATAGCCACAAACAATAGTGAACCAAAAATGAACCATACCCATTCTAAGGTTCATCATCTTTCCATAAAGCTTTGGAAACCAATGATAAACACCAGCAAACATTGCAAGAATAGCCGTCATTCCCATTACTATATGAAAGTGCCCAACAACAAAATATGTGTCATGTTGAGAAATATCTAAGGCAGAATCTGCTAAAATTATGCCCGTAATACCACCAGAAATAAATGTAGAAACTGAACCTATAGAAAACAACATTGCAGGAGTCATAATGACATTCCCCTTCCAAATAGTTGTTATATAGTTAAAAACTTTAACTGCAGATGGAATTGCTATTAAAAGTGTTGTAAACGTAAATACACCCCCTAAGAAAGGATTCATTCCAGTCATAAACATATGATGTCCCCAAACAATAAATGAAAGAAAACCAATAGCAAGCATAGAACCAATCATAGCTCTGTATCCAAAAATTGGTTTTCTACTTAGAGTAGAAATAACTTCAGATGTAATACCAAGTGCTGGTAAAAGAATAATATATACTTCAGGATGTCCTAAAAACCAAAACAGATGCTCATATAAAATTGGACTTCCTCCAGTAGCATCAAGAGCCCCAGAAGAAGTAACAATATCACTCATGTAAAAACTAGTTCCAAAACCTCTATCCATTAACAACAAAACAGCACAAGAAAGAAGAACAGGAAAAGAAAGAACACCTAGAATAGCAGTTATAAAAAATGCCCAAATGGTTAAAGGTAAACGAGTCATTGTCATTCCTTTTGTTCTAAGGTTAAGAATTGTTACTATGTAGTTAATACCACCAATTAAAGAAGAAGCAATAAATACAGCCATAGATAACAACCAAAGAGTCATGCCAAGTCCCGAACCTGGTTGAAACTCTTCTAAAACACTTAAAGGTGGATATACCGTCCATCCTGCCATAGCTGGACCAGTTTCAATAAAAAGTGAAGCTGCCATTAAAGAACTAGATATAAAGAACAACCAATAAGCTATCATGTTAAGGAGTCCTGAAGCCATATCTCTAGCTCCAATTTGAAGTGGAATTAGCAAATTAGAAAAAGTACCAGACAATCCTCCGGTCAATACGAAGAAAACCATTATCGTTCCATGTAAAGTAACAAGACCTAAGTACCAGTTACTATCAAGAAGACCATCAGGTGCTGCATCAGAGCCTAATATTGATTCTAATAAAGGGAATTTATCATCAGGCCATCCTAATTTTAGTCTAAACAAGGCTGATAAAGCTATTCCAATACCACCCATTATAATTGCAGTAACAAGATACTGCTTACCAATCATTTTATGATCTTGAGTAAAAATATACTTAGTTATAAAACTTTCTTTGTGATGATGATCATGTGCATCGTGCGCCATAACGTTACTTTTTTTCTATAAATTAATTATTCTGATGC
Organism: Flavobacteriales bacterium; assembly: GCA_029243225.1. GTDB lineage: Bacteria > Bacteroidota > Bacteroidia > Flavobacteriales_D > Parvicellaceae. The sequence goes on along the minus strand of JAQWSL010000024.1, from coordinate 21,832 downwards.
CTTTTGTGCATATGTTTGCTTTTCAGCAATCCATGAATTAAACTCTTCTGCTGTTTCAATTACTACATCCATTTTCATATTTGAGTGAGCTGCACCACAAATTTTATTACACATAAGAAGGTAGTTAAACTCTACTTTCTCTTCCTTTTCACCCAACTTTTTTAACCTTTCATTATGAATTTCATTAATTACCCTGTAATGCTCAATAACTTCTGGCTTAGCTCGCATTTCTTGTGTGGTTGTAGTAGGAGTGAAATTAAAGCTTGTTTCCATTCCAGGAACTGCATTAATCTGCATTCTCAAATGAGGAACCCATGGACAATGAATAACATCTTTAGACCTAAATTTCATAGCATAGGGTTGATCTTTAATTAGATGAAGTTCTTGAACCAAAACATCGTCATTCGCAGATTTATAGACAGAATCATTTTGATCACCTCTATCGATTGCAGACTTTATTCTATATTTCTGTCTTTTAAACCTTTCCATTCTACCTATTAGAGAATCAACATTGTTGGCACTTAAAAAGTATTCACCTTCATCATTTTTAGATTCGGAAAGTAATAAATTAATTTTCTCAACTTCTCCGTCTAAATAATTGTACGAATTTTGAATGTTTTCAGATGTAATAACACCCAGTGGATTTGAAGCCGTGATAAGTTTGTAGTCTGCCTTTCCCAAAACATTATCGTCTCCAGAATATCTAGTCCACCATCCAAATTGGAATCCATAAACTTCGACTACCTTGGCTCCTTCTTGGTCGTTAAACATAATGTCATTCCATGTTTTTAAGCCATATATTACGATTGCAGAAAGAGCAACAGCAGGAACAATTGTCCAAATTAATTCTAACCTATTATCGTGAGGAAAATATAAAGCTTTACGTTCCTGTCTGTAATAATATTTCCAAGAAAACACAAAAAGAACACCGTTGGTTAAAAAGAATACAGGTAGAATAACCCACCAGTTAAACAACAACAATGAATCAATCTCTTGTCCATGAACTGAAGCAGCATCAAATAAACCACCGTTCATTCCATACTTAAATATTAACCATATTATAAAACCAAAATAGGTTAGCATAAAAACAATTAACATGTTGGCATTAAAGATGTTTTCTCCTCTAGTAACTTTCTCTTCAGACTTTTCTCCTCTAATCTTTGCCGCAAGATCATATACTTTCATTAATTGCATTAAAGCAATTATGAAAAGGGCAACAACTACAACTATAATAAATTTATTTTCCATGAGAATTAATTATTCCTTTATTTTTTAAAATTCATGATGTTTACTCTCTTCTAAAAATGGGTGATTTTTTTGAAGCAGAGGTGATTTACCTATGGCTTTAAGAACAGTATAAACAAATATACCTAAGAACATTAAAAACATTCCTATCTCTAATAAACCAAAATTCCATTGGTCAAATAACGTTCCTGGCATAACCAAGTTAAATACATCTAGCCAGTGACCAATAAAAATAATTAAACCAATAACAATTAAATATCCAGCTGATCTCTTTGTGTCTCTAGACATTAAAAACACCATTGGAAATACAAAGTTAATTACGAAGGTTCCAAAGAAAATGAACTTATAATCATTGATTCTGCTAAAATAATATTGAACTTCTTCAGGAATGTTTGAATACCAAATAAGCATGAATTGAGAGAACCACAAATAACTCCATAAAAAGCTTAAGGCAAACATCCATTTACCAACATCATGAATGTGGCTTTCTTTTACAAATGGTAAATAGCCTCCTTTTCTCAAATACAAAGTAATCATCATGACCATTACCATTCCACTTAACCAAATACCAGAAAAAACATACCAACCATATAGAGTACTAAACCAATGTGTATCTATTGACATTAAGAAATCCCATGCCATAGTTGAAGAGAAAACTGCAAAGAACACTAAAAATAAAGCCCCTCTTCTGTACATTTTAAAATGAGATTCTGTTCCACCTTCGTTATCTTCTTGTCTAGATTTCTTTTTAAACCACTTCATGAATAAAAAGAAAGTAGCAAAATATGCGACAACTCTTAAGTAAAAGAAAGGTTGATTTAAATATGCTTTTTTACCATAAATCAATTTATCAAAATGGCTGCTGTTTGGGTCCATAACATCTGAATCCATCCAAGGATAAATGTGATGAAAACCTAAAGATCCTGCTATGAAAACAATTAATAAAACAACAATTCCAACAGGCATTGCAGACATAATTCCTTCCATAATTCTTAATAGAACAACTCCCCATCCAGATTCAGTTGCATAGTGTAATGCTAAATAAAATAAAGCGCCTAAAGCTATTCCAAAAAAGAAAAACCCATTAACTAATAAATTAGACCAAAATCTTCTGTAATGAGTGTCAAAGAATGAAATTTCTCCCGAATCAATCATTTCAACAATAGATGCAGAAATATCTTCATGATGACCATGATTCACATGTTCGCCTTCATGATTTGATTCTATATGAGCTTCCCATTCAAAACCATGAGAAGCATGTCCTTCATTATGAGACTCGTCATGATTAGCATCATGAAAATCAACTTTATATCCTTTGGAATTAAGAATAGAATTCATTTCTATTTTTAAATCGTTTTGCATCTCATCAGAAGCATCACCATTATATCTTATTGTTAAAGCGTGTTCATTAACATAATCAGCATATACATAGTCCTTCTGATGAAAAAAACCAAGTACAACCATAACAAGTCCTATGGCTGATAAGCCAAGAGTAACTTTTTTTGCTTTATTTGAAATTTGATAATTCATTTCTATTTTGATTTCTTTCAACTAATTAATTATCGTTCATTTGTGCCTCATCATTTGATGACTCAGGAGCGTTTAATTCACTTAACAATAAATCTCCTCCATTCTGTAGTGATCTTACGTATAATGCAACTTTCCATCTCTCATCTTTATTCATTTGAGAACCATGAGGCCCCATTGCATTTTTACCATGTGTAATCGTATGAAAAATTGATCCCAATGTTCTATCTTTTAGAGAAACATAAGAAGGTGGCACAATTAAGTCTCCTGAGGCTTTTACAACCTTACCGTTACCTTCACCTTTATCACCGTGACAATGAGTACACATTATTTCATATAATTTCTTACCCTCATTCTTATTAAAATCAGCTGTTAATGAATCCTTGATGTATGATTGTGGAATTTGAACCTCAATTCCTGCTCTAATTCTTTCCTGTTCACCATCACCATAATTAAAAGGCATATTAATTGATGCCATATCTTTATTTTCAGTGTAAGGAATAGTTCCATCAACAGGGATTCTAGCAGAAATAGTAGTTTTCAATTCTTCATGTTCAACGTCTGCTACTAATCCATAATCAACATAAGCTTCTATAGCTTGCGAACGATACATATCAGGCATGTATTCATAGCCTGGGCTATCTGGATGTTTAACACAAGAAACCAATAAGATTAAACAACAACTAATAAGCGATAATTTATATGTATTTAAATAATTCATATTATCCTTTTCTTTTTTACTTAATTACCTTTTCTTCCATTTCTACAACACCTGTTTTCTTAAGCATTGCAGTAATTTCCTTTAATGAATGTTTAGAGTTTTCAGATTCATTTATTTCAATAACAAATTTATCATCTGTAGTTCTTGGGTCTGGGTTTCTTGGTGGCATTCCTGGTAGAGTCTTATTTCTCAACAAATAGGTGATTGCCATTCCATGAGCAGCACAAAGCACTGTAAATTCAAAAAATATTGGAATGAAAGAAGGTATGTTTTCAAGTAATGAAAAACTTGGCTTACCACCAATATTCATGGGCCAATCTGTAATCATGAAATACCTTAACCCAATTGCTGCTAGCATAGTCCCTGTAAGACCGTATAAAAATGCAGCAATACCAAGTCTTGTTGGCTCAACACCAATAACAGGATCAATGCCATGAATAGGCATTGGAGAATATACATCTGAAATATGAACACCTTCTGCAACAAGAGCTTTAGCGCCATTTAACAGAACGTCATCATCCTCATACATTGCATATATAACTTTTTCTTCCATAATTTCCTTCATTAATGTTCAGATTGACTATCCCAATAATCTTTTCCGTGACCATAATTCTCTTTATAGTTCTTTCCTGAACTTTTTAATATTGTTTTTAGCTCTGCTATCGGCAAAACAGGGAAATATCTAGAAAATAACAGGTATAAAACAAAGAATATCCCAATTGTACCCATAAATATCCCTATATCTACCCATGTAGGGTGAAAATAAGTCCAAGAAGATGGAACGTAATCTCTGTGAATTGATGTTACAATAATTACAAATCTTTCAAACCACATACCTATATTAATGATAATAGACATGAAGAATGAGAACATTAAACTTGTTCTGAGTTTTTTAAACCAAAATAGTTGTGGAGAAATAACATTACAAGTCATCATACTTGCATAAGCCCACCAATATGGTCCTGTTGCACGATTTAGAAAAGCATAGGCTTCGTATTCAACACCAGAATACCAAGAAACAAATAGCTCTGTTATATATGCAACTCCAACAATAGAACCAGTAACAATTATTACAATGTTCATATACTCAATGTGTTTAACATGTAAATACTCTTCTAGCTTGTATGCTTTTCTTAAAATCAGCATAAGTGTTTGTACCATGGCAAATCCAGAAAAAACCGCTCCAGAGACAAAATATGGAGGGAAAATTGTGGTGTGCCAGCCAGGAACAATAGAAGTGGCAAAATCAAAAGAAACTATAGAGTGAACAGAAAACACTAGAGGGGTTGCTAATCCTGCAAGAACAAGAGAAACCAATTCAAATCTATTCCAAGCCTTAGCGTTACCAGTCCATCCAAAACTAAGAACTCTGTAGACTCTTTTGGCTAATGGTTTAGTAACTCTGTCTCTTATTGTGGCGAAATCAGGAATTAAACCAATGTACCAGAAAACAAGTGAAACTGAGAAATAAGTAGAAATAGCAAAAACATCCCATAATAGAGGGGAATTGAAGTTTACCCACATGGAACCAAACTGATTTGGCAAAGGGAAAACCCAGTACCCAACCCATAATCTGCCCATATGAATTAAAGGAAATAAACCTGCCATCATAACAGCAAAAATGGTCATTGCCTCAGCAGCCCTGTTAATTGCGAATCTCCATTTCTGACGAAATAAAAGCAATACAGCAGAAATTAAAGTTCCTGCGTGACCTATTCCAACCCACCAAACAAAATTGGTAATGTCCCAAGCCCATTCAACTGTTTTGTTAAGCCCCCAAACTCCAACTCCAGTACCTAATAAATAAATTATACATCCAATACCCCATGCAGCTAAAACACCTGCAATTAAAATAAGAATGTACCAAGTTCTAGGAGCTTTACTTTCTATCGGTCTTATTACATCATCTGTAATATCACGATAGGTCTTATCACCTAAAATTAACGGTTTTCTAATATCTGCTTCTTTATGCATCAAATACTATTTTATTGTCATTAAATTCTAATGTTCATGCTCTTCATGAACATCATTATTAGCAACTATTTGTTCTTCATCAACATTCCTTACTTTAAGTTGGTACCAAATATTTGGTTTAACACCAACTTCCTCCAAAGCTTGGTATGCTCTATTATCTTCGGATTTTTCTCTAATGTCAGAATCTTTATCATTCCAATCGCCAAAAGTGATACATCCATTAGGACATGCATCAGCACATGCTGTTACTACATCACCATCAACAACTGGTCTTCCATCCTTTTTAGCGTTCAATTTACCCTCTTGAATTCGTTGAACACAAAAACTACATTTCTCCATTACACCTCTAGACCTAACAACAACGTCAGGGTTAAGAACCAATCTTGCCATCTCATCTTGAGCTGGAGTTATGTTTTTAAACTTTCTGTAATCTCTGTAATTAAACCAGTTAAATCTCCTAACCTTGTATGGGCAGTTATTACCACAATACCTTGTTCCAATACAACGATTATAAGTCATCATATTTAACCCTTCATTACTGTGGGTAGTTGCAGCAACTGGACATACAGTTTCACAAGGGGCATGATTACAATGCTGACACAACATTGGCATAAACATTACAGAAGGATTTTCTTCAGGAATTTCTAATTTATCATAACTAAAATCACCCGTTGCTCTATTTTCATTCCAATCTTTTCTATTGTCATCTTCAATTGAAGAAAAATACCTATCCATTCTTAACCAATGCATATCTCTTGATCTTCTAACCTCATCTTTTCCTACTACAGGAACGTTATTCTCTGAATGACAAGAAACAATACAAACACCACAACCATTACAAGATGAAAGGTCTATAGACATTCCCCATCTGTGCCCTACATGTTCTACAGGATGTTCATCCCAAAGTGAATAGTTTGTTGCTTTTTCTTCTGAATGACCACCTTCAGCATGACTGTGTAATACATGAGGTGGATTATAATCTTTTTTAGGAGATCCTTTAAAAGTACCAAAAGAAGTTTCTTTTAATATAGAGGTTCTACCCATTATAGTATGGTGAGTCTGCGTACATGCTAAGGCATATTTCTCATCATTTAAAGTTATTGAATCAACTTTACCAAAATACCTAATTTCTCCTGAATCAAATGAACTAAACTTAAATACATTAGCGCCAATAGGAACTTTTTTCCCATCAGCTAAAATATGTTCACCAAACTCATCACATTGAAATGCTGACTTTCCAATATTTTCCTCATTTTCACCACGGCCATATCCAAAAGATATACCAATAGTACCGAGAGCTTGACCAGGAAGAGGATAAATAGGCAATTTAATATTCTCACCATTTACAGTAACAGTTGCCACAAAAGCTGGTTCTTCTTGCCCTAGATGAATTCCATCCCAAGAAGATTTCTGATCATCTGAATTCATTCCAAACAACTTATAACAATCTGTAGGAGCCATTGTAATGTAATTGTCCCAAACAACCTTTGTTACTGACTTTGGCAGCTCTTGTAGCCATGCGTTTGAAGCATATTGCCCAGCTCCTAACTCACTTTGATAAGAAACAAATTCCCATTCACCAGTATTCTCTGCCAACCTATTAATTTCAGATACATAATCAGTTGAGCTTGTATTAAATGACATAGCTTCAACTAATTCGGTTGTGTTATTAAGATTTGTAAAGCCATTATGAACAGACCAATTCCAAAAATCGGTAAATGAAATATGTTCAGATTGGTTAGGAAAACCATTAGATTTCCAATTCTTTTTAATTTCAGAATGAAACGAAGCACTTTCTTTATCAGCTCTTTCTGCGTTATCAGACCAAACCATCATAGATTCTTGTGCTTGTCTAGTATCGTATAAAGGTCTTATTACAGGTTGTTGTATAGAATAATGACCAGAAATGGGAGAAAAGTCATTCCAAGACTCAAGGTAATTGTGATCAGGACAAATGTATTTACAATTACTAGCTGTTTCATCAGCAAATTCAGAAAACGAAACAGATAGCTTTATATTTTTTAATGCATTTGCAAATTCAGAACCGTTTGGAAGTGAATAAACTGGATTTGAGCCATAAACTAATAAAGCATCTACTTTATTATTAACAACTTCATCAACTAAAGTTTCTAAATCAGAGTCTTTTCCTTGGAAAAGATTTAAAGATTTATTTATATCAATTGTATTGCCATAATTCCCAAGATGATTGTTAATTTCATTAATAACTAGTTGAGTTGATTTATTATTAGAACCTCCTACAACTAATGAATGACCTTTATTTTCATTTAAAGCAACTACAGCTTTATTAACGGCATTACTTAAATTTTCATTTAAATTTTCAACAGCCTTTCCTTTAAGTTTATTTAAGATTGCTAATGCAACTAACCCCTCTTCAGATGGCTTTGCTTGAGCTCTTACATCTGCATTTGCCCCAGTCAGAGACATAACAGATTCAAATTGAAAATGCTTAGACATCCAAGAATTATCCGGATTTCTAGTTTCACCATAATCAACACCAAATTTTGTTGGGAGTAACCAATTAGAAATAAAATCAGCATTGATACTTACAACAACTTTCGCTTTATTAAAATTATAATTTGGAATTATATTTTTCCCAAAAGATTCAGCATTTGCTTCTCTAATTGCACTATACGAAATTGCATCATATTGTATATGCTTTACGCTTGGCAAAGTAGCATTAGATTCATCCATTTCGTTTGCAGAACTGGAATATTTAGAAATAAAATTATCAATTACCATCTTGGTAGATGGAGATATAATTGTATTAGAAAGAATTCTAATATTACCGCCTTCTGCTGCAATAGAAACTAATTGCTCTTTAATAGCCGAATCAACAGTAATCCAAGAAGATTCTTGACCATCAATAGTAGGGCCGTTTAATCTACTACTATTATAAAGATTTAAAGTTGAAGAATTAATTCTTGGTGTTATGCCAGATTTAGAGAAACCATCTTTAATTCCTTTTAACCAGATTGGACGACCTTCTCTTGTTTTAACAAGAACATTTGCAAAATCTATTCCATCATAAAAAGAAGATGCATACCAATTTGCAACACCAGGTGTTACATCTTCTGGCTTATTGACGTAAGGAATCGATTTAATAACAGGTGTTTCGCAAGAAGCTAGCGTTGCAGCTGCAACACTAAACCCCATAAATTTTAAAAAATCTCTTCTTCCAGTCTTAAATTGTTCAACACCCTCTCCACCAACAAATTCGTCAATTGTTAAATCGTCTTGAAATTCTTTAGTATTAGCGTGAACAAATTCAGGAGTTTGATGTTTCTCTGAAAGTCCTTTCCAATATGTTTTCTTTACACTCATAGTCTTTATAAGAATTCTTTAATAATGACACTTAGCACATTCCCAACCACCTAACTCTTTTGCCGTAACCTTTTTATCTTTAAAGATTTCACTCATGGCATCAGGTCTGTTCTTTAATCTTTCATGAATTTCTTCATAATATCCTGTACTTGTTAAGTCAATTTCTTTTTTATTGTGACACTCAATACACCAACCCATTGTAAGAATTGGTCGAGTTAACTTAACAATTCCCTTTTCAATTCCTTCATCTGTCTCTGCATATGCATTAATCTCTTCAGTACTGGAAACCCTTCCAAGTGTGTAAGTTTCAACTGGCCCATGACATTGTCTACAGTCAATGTTGGCTGTATTTTCATGTACATGTTGTTGATGGCTAAAGAAAACATGATCAGGAAGGTTGTGTGCCTTATTCCAAACCATTGGTTTCTCTATCCTATTGCCATTTTCGTCTTTATTGTACAATTGCTTATCTTTATTGTATCCAACATGTTCATGAATTTTAGCAATTTCCTCAGTACCTGACTCTTTGCCTTCATGAACTACTTTATGACAATTCATACATACATTTAGAGATGGTATTCCAGCATGCTTAGATTTAACAGCAGAGTGATGACAATATTTACAATCTATGCCCATTTCACCTGCATGTAACTTGTGAGAATAAGCAATTGATTGAGAAGGTTGGTAATCTTGAAAGATAGCTACTTGGTAAGCTCTATTTCCTAATTCAACACCCGCAATGATAAGAACCGAAACTAAAATTAGAGTGAATGCAAACCAATTTCTAACCATCCAAGATCTAACATGAACACCTGTAGGTATATTAGGATCTTTAGGGCTGCCTTCTTTTTCGGCAAGAGCATAAGAAAGTTGTCTCCTAACACCACTAACAGAAAAAATGATGATTACTAATACAGCTCCAATAATCCACCACCAAAAAGAATTGGAATCTTTTTGATTGTTTTCAGAAGATGAAGAAACACTAGCAACATCAGCAACTGGTGCAGTGTATGCATCAACATAAGCAAAAACAGCATCGATCTCTTCGTTAGATAAATGACCTTGAGCAGTCATAGCAGTTGGTGAATAATTCCAAATAGCTTTTGCCATTTTGGATTTACCACTATTATATAACTCGGAAGGGTTTTTGACCCATTCATATATCAGTTCTCCCTCTCCTGAATTTATCCATTTCTCTTTAACGCCTTGCATCTTAGGCCCGGTAGCGTTTTTAACGGGATTATGACAAGAAGCACAATTTGCTTTAAATAATTTTTCACCGTCTTGGGAAAAAGCGGTTAAATTGATAATCAATAATAAGGGAAGGATAAATTGAATTATCTTATGGATCCAACTAATTTTCATCTTCATAATCCTAATAGATAGCTTAGAGCTTATTTTTTACATCAGCAAATGTAATATTCAATTCTTTTATAGCATATTTTGTTAGGTAAATTGTCTTAGTAATGTCTTAATTTAGAAGCGTTCTAAATAAGAATGGGTTATAATTAAAGATTTTTTATTCAGAATAAAAGAGTTTACATGTATATGTGGCATAAAATTAGTAGTAATGATTAATTTTGATTAAATAATTTTATGAAAACTAGTTCTACCACTTTAATACTATCCTTTCTATTGAATGCTTTTGTTGCTCAAAATGACTGGACAACATACCCTTCAAATACTGACACTATTTCAATTAACAACACAAATGATTCATCATTTAAAGCTTTGAAATTTAACACATCGAATGATGAAAAAAGTCAACTCGTTGTTGTTAAAGACAATAGAATAGATCTTTTACAAGAAAAACTTAAAAAAGAAAAAAACATCTCAGGATTTACTGTTCAGATAGAAGTTAGCCAACAGACTAATATTATAAAAGATGCTCGCTTGAAATTTATAAAAGCTTTTCCTGACTATCCAATTTTTGATGAATATATTGCGCCTAACACCTATTTATTTGTAGGCAGGTTTTATGACAAAAATAATGCTCTTGCATTTCAGCATAAAATAAAATCAAAGTTCTTAAACACAATGGTTGTCAAAAAAAGCATTATCCCTCCAAACATTACAGATTAAATCGCATAAAAAAAGGAGGCAAAAGCCTCCTTTTTTTATGAATAAAATTTGTGTTAGAAAATTGCTAAGAAGTCAGCATTTTCAAAAAATTGTATGAACTCTCTATCTCTTTTAGCTTTTGCTTTAAGATTAGCATCTTTTTCAAAAGCAATCTTTAAATTATCCATAAGCATTTCCGAATTATTTGTTCTAGCTCCAATTACAGCTTTCAGGTAATAAGACATTGCTTCATCTTTTGCATTACCACCATCAATAGATTTTGCAGCAGCATCAGCATCACCAGAAAGTAGGTTAGCTAAAGCTGAATTGAATGTCATATTACTCCCCATGTTAGAAACTGCTTCATCGTAAAGACCTTGTTGAACTTTTAACAAACCTAGGTTGTATTTAGTCTCAGCACTGCTTCCAGCTGATGTGAAAAGTTCCATTGCTCTTTCCCTATCACCTTTCATGTGAGCAACTGCACCAATGTTATTATTAACTGTTTCGTTTTCACTTGCCTCACTTGCTTTTTCAAAACTTGTACCTGCAGCATCTAAATCACCTTGAAGATATTGAACGCATCCAACATTATTTGCTGTTCTCCAATCATTAGGAAACAATCTTAACGCTTCATTATAAACTCTTAATTGCTCGCTTAAATCATCATATAACGTAGCGGTAAATAACAATTCTTCAACATTTAATGTGTCTGGGTTAGTTTTAGATAAATCTTTCAATTCATCATCACTATATCCAACTTTATCATAAGAGAGTGTCATTTGAGATCTTCTTAATTGAGGAAGAACTTCTTTTTCGAGAAATGTATATGTTTTTGCCATATTTCTGATTTCTTGCTCTCTCTTATTTAAATCTGTAGTCATTTGAAGAACTCTTAGGATTAACTCTTTATCTTCATGAGTTGTTTTTTCAACTTCAGTTTTAAAACCTGCCCAATCTTCTCCTTTAGGATCAATTGAATAAAAAGCATCTGCTTGACCGGCTTCAAACTTCATTTTCTTCATCTTTTTAACTACTGCAGATTTTGCACTTTCAGCTCTATCTTTAGCAAGGTTTTCGTTTTTGTCAACCTCACCTTCAGGTGAAGCATATGATTGGACATTGATTGATTTAAGATCACGTCTTGAATTAGTTGTAGCATCCAAAATAAAATCCATTAAATCAACAACATCTTGATCTTTTAACTCACTTCCTTTTACAGTAGATTGTCCTTTATTAAAGTTAATAACCGCCTCTGTTTCATGAGAAGTGATACGCTGAAATGCATCTTTCGCAGAAATAACTTGATCATCTAATTTCAACAAGTAAGGAGTTATAATGGTACCATCAGCAATTTTATCTGTGTACATTTCTTCTTCTTTCTTACCTTTTTTTGCAACAACTCTAACTTTAACAATTCCTTCTTCCATGCATTTTTGATAAGGAATTGTACTTGAATAAGAGAAAGATGTTCCTTCTTTAGGAACTACTTTTCCATTTCCAGCTGCTTTAGGGCCTTGAAATATTTCAGTTTGAAAAGCAATTTCGGTTCCATCATTACACACAAAAAGTGGAGTAACTTCAGCAACGGCTTTAGCGTTTAATCCTTTTTCAACAAATTTTCCATTAATTTGAAGAGTTACATCATCCGCATGCATTTGAAGTGGATTTTCTGTAACGTTATACTCAAGTTCTTTAATAGTAGAACAGCTATTCAATAAAGAAACAACTGCAAAAAACGACATTAAAAAACAACCTTTAAATACTATCTTTTTCATTGTAAAAATTAATAAGTTTCAATTTTTTTAAATTTTGTGCAAGTATAAGTACTATTTTTTACTTAAAAAAGCGTTTATACACTATATAACTATTAAAAAAAAATGATAAAGAAAAATTGACAACAATTATTTAACTGATTTCATAAGTTGGTAAAGATTAATATCTATTTCATTTTTAGAATAATTCCCTCTTAAAATTGAAGAAAATGCTTGCGAAAGTTTTATAGGTTTAGACATGTCTATTTGCTTTGCTTTAATTCTCAAAACAGGCTGCTTTAATTCTTTCAGCCATTGATCATATCCATTCATTAAAGATTTAATGTATTTTTCATCAATAGACTGCTCAAATACTCTGCCTCTCTTGCAAATGTTTTCAATCAACTCTTCAACATCACGATCAATAAAGATTACTAAATCTGGTTCTTGAAAAGGTTTATATAAAAGATTCGTTAATGTTTTAACAGATTTAAACTCCTTTTCATTCAAATTTATTTTAGAAAAAATTAAGCTTTTTTGAGGAACATAATCTGAAAAAATCAATTTTCTAGAATTATTGAAAAACTCCGCCATTTGTTTACTTCTATCTAAAACAAATTGCAATTCAGCATGTAGTGCAAAATCTTCTCCACTATAAAATGCTTTTAAAAACTGGTTATCTTCAAACTCTTCAAGCAAAAGAGAGCCATTTAGTTGCGCAGACAAAAACTTAGCAAGTGTAGTTTTTCCGGCACCAATATTACCCTCAATAGCAATGTATTTATAGTTTATTTCAGACATGTAACTTCAGAATTATCTTCACATAGAGAGAGTAATTGATTGATTGTTTTATCAAAACCAGGAACAATATAGTTAGGAATTATTTCACTTAGAGGTGTAAGGCAAAAATTTCTCATATGCATTCTTGGGTGTGGGATAACAAGATCATCATTGTTTACAATATCATTGGAAAACAAGATAATGTCAATATCTATAGCTCTATCAATGTAAACATTACTGACCCTCCTTTTTCTACCAAGTTTATTTTCAATTTCTAACATATCTTTTAAAAGAGCATAAGAATCGCTATTAGTGTTAATTAGTATTCCTAAATTAACAAATTCATTATTTGATTTAAAACCGAAAGGTGCAGAATAATAGAAAGCTGATTTTTTTAATACTTTGTGTTTTTTAGCTATTTCAATTAAAGCCAACTCTATGAATTGTTCTTTTTCATCGAAATTACTCCCTAATAATAGTACAGCCTCTAAATTCATAACACAAATCTAATTTTTTATACTAAAGTTAAGTCATAATAGATTATTAGCTTTTATCCCAAAATAATTGCCATCTATGTAAGATGCGTAAATAAATTATCAAACAATTCTATTTTTGTTTAAATAAAATTTACAACTATGAAACCATTTTGGAGAACTTTCTGGGCATCCTCTTTGTCAAGTCTGGCAATCGGAACTACCCTTATTATTATTTTTTTTAGCATCGTAATCGGAATTACCTCCAGTTTTGATAAAAAACCTTTTAAAGTAAATGAGAATGGAATATTGCACATAAAATTAGATGAAACTATTTCGGAAGTATCCTTTGCAGACTTTGATCCAAACTCTCCAGAATTAATAAAAAAACAGCTAGGTATTAAAGAACTTAAAAATGGTTTAAAAGAAGCTTCAGCTGATGATAATATTAAAGGGATTTTATTAAACATTGACAATATCTCATCAGGAATAGCATCTTTAGAAGAAATAAGAAATTCTTTGTTAGATTTTAAAGAAAACTCTGGGAAATTCATTTATTCTTACTCTGAGACTTACAGTCAAGGAGCTTACTACCTTTCATCAGTTGCCGATGAGATTTATCTATACCCAACAGGTATGTTAGACTTCAGAGGTTTAGGAACTGAACTAATGTTCTTTAAAGGATCCTTGGACAAATTAGGTGTTGAAATGCAAATAATAAGAGGATCAAATAATAAATTCAAAAGTGCTGTTGAACCATTCATTTATAAGCAAATGAGTGATGCGAACAGAGAACAAATAATGCTTTTATTAAATTCTATTTGGAGCAATATGCTCACAAACATTAAAGCTTCTAGAAACATATCATTAGAAGAAATGAATGAAATAGCAGATTCTGTTTATGTTAGAAATGCAAAATCTTCAGTTGATTACCAACTTGTTGATAAACTATTATATGAAGATGAACTTTTCAGTATTTTAAAAAAAGAAACCCAAACACCTGAAGATGAAGAGCTGAATTTAGTCCCTTTTAGTAAATATTGTTCTTCAAAATCTAGACTCAAAAAACTTAAATTTAGCGAGCTTAGTGAAACTGGGAATATTGCAGTTGTTTATGCTGTAGGAGACATTGTAAGTGGAGAAGGTAAAAGAACGCAAATTGGGTCCGATAAAATCGCAGGAGCTGTTAGAGAGGCTCGACTAGATGAAGATATTAAAGCAATTGTGTTACGAGTTAATTCTCCTGGAGGAAGCGCTTTAGCCTCTGATGTTATATGGAGAGAAGTTATATTAGCTAAGGAGGCCAAACCTGTAATAGTTTCTATGGGAGACCTTGCTGCCTCCGGAGGGTATTACATTTCTTGTGCTGCTGATAGAATTTTCTCACAACCCAATACAATTACGGGATCAATTGGAGTTTTTGGTATGATCCCCAATATTGGCCCTATGATGGAAGACAAACTTGGGATAACATTTGATCGAGCAGAAACTAACAGCCACTCTGTTTTATCTTTATCTAAAGCACTAAGTGAAAAAGAAAAAACAATAATTCAAAAAGAAGTTGATGACATCTACAATGATTTTATTTCTAAAGTTGCAAAAGGCAGAGATGGACTTAAGGTTGAAGATGTTGACGAGATTGGACAAGGAAGAGTTTGGTCTGGGACAGATGCTTTAAGAATTGGTTTGGTTGATGAAATGGGTGGAATTGAAGATGCTATTGGTTATGCTGCTAAAAAAGCAGGGATTGAAAAAAGTGAAATAAAAACCAAAACTCTTCCTGAGTATAAATCAGATGAATTCTTAGAGCTTATTGAAATGTTTAATGATCAAGAAACTAGTATTAAAACCACAAATAATCCTATTTATACTAATATTAGCAAACAGATAGAATTCTTAAACAATTATAAAACTTCTGACAGAATTCAAGCAAGGTTTCCTTATAGTTTTGTTATAGAGTAATAAAAAAGATGTAGAAGATTTTGTTTTAGACTAATTAAATCTTTTAATGACTAGAAATTTTCATGCTTCCCAAATTTCTTTAACTCTCTCACAATGAGATCGCGATTAACAAAATACTTGTAATCATAAAATAAGTAATACCTATTATCAGTTTGAATAATCTGCGTATATGATATAAGCTCTCTTTTGTTTTTCTCAACAAAACTTTCTAAATATCCACTTGCAGAAATTCTCTTTAAAGCATTGAAATAAGCTTCAACAAATTTTGGATCCTGAAAAAAGTTGTCAATCCAAACATGACTAGCAAGAGGATATGTTTTTAATTGCCACTTAGCATATAAAGTGCTTTGAATATTATCATGAACGTTACCATCATAACCAATAGGTTCTAGCAAACCTCGAATATTATCATAATAAAAACGAATATTATACCAAATAATAGAATGTGTGTTGCCTAACAAATCCATTATTGCAAAATAGCTCCCCATTTTATCGACATCGAATACTTCTGATGCCGATTTCTTGTAGTTGCAAAAGTCTGCCAAAAGAGTCTTAGCAGTTTCAATTTCAATAGCTGTTTTACCTTTTTTATTAGTGCAATTTATATCAGCTTTAGAAGGGTATTCTTTCTTAGCCATGTTGGTTTTTTCTGAAAAGAACTGGTCATCATCTAGCTTTACAATTGGACCAACCTCCCTATTGTTTTTCACTAATAGCGTATCATTAAAACCCTCCTCAATAGAATAAGTAGAAACAGCATGGTCATTTAATTGTAGATTAATAAATTTATATTCAATGGTAATAAAGCCTTCTCTTTTCAATAATTTGTGCATAAAAAATTCAGAAACAGCACCTCTCCTTTCTGGCTTTAGAAGACAAAACTCTTCACATCCCATTATAGTTAACCCTTTTGCTAAATTTATTTTATATGACTCTTCATTCTCAATTCGATGATCATTTTTATTTCCTTTTAGTCTGATTTTTCCTTTTATAGAATCATTTAGCAGAACGAAAACGGATTCCTTTTCTTGCTTATTTATTGAGTTTTTTAAATAAGCACTATTCCTATGTTTATTAAGCGTTTCGAAATCTTTTGGAGCAATTTCTATTTTAATTTTCAAATCTGGCTTATGATAGGAATTATTAAAAGTTTGTGATATCACTTCGAAGCAATATTTGCTTTCACCATAGTAAACGCTTTTAATGAGTTGTCTCGACAAATCAAGATGGAGGCTTAAGAAAAGACCTATACTTAAAATAAAACTAAATGTCATGAAGAATATTAAGTATCGTTTCATTTTACAACTATCACTTTATCTTTGGTTAGTTAAGTTTTTATAAGATATTTCCGGTACTTAAGATAAATAAAATATTTTTTGTTCAAAATAAGGTTTTAACAGGATTTATTATATTTATATAAACATATAAATCCCTTATGAAAAATCTTACCCTAATTTCATTATTTATTCCCCTTTTATTTAATGCACAGCTAGATTCTTCTTGCTATCTAATTCCTGACCCAGGACCTTGTTTTGGGTTATTTCCAAAATACTTTTACAATCAAACTTCCCAACAATGTGAAACTTTTACTTGGGGAGGGTGTGCAGGAGTAGTTCCTTTTGAAACCCTTATCGATTGCCAAAATAGTTGTTCAGGTAGTGGCAATTCAATTGATGTTTGCTCTAATTTGCTTGAAAACCCTGGTGCAGAAGATGGGTTGGTAGATTGGAATTTTTCTACTGGTTCCGGATCAGATTGGGTAACACAAGGAAGTTCTTTTGGGTCTCAATCATTTGTTTCATCATACGCATGGTCTACAAAAAATCAAACAATAGATTTAATAGGGCTTGGATTATCGTCAAGTTACCTAGACTTGGAACCTACACTATATGTTCAAGAGCTATATACAGGTCATGCTGTAAATTACAGTGATGAATATTATTTACATGTGGAATTAAGAGATTCTCTTGGAAACATTATTACTTCATTTGATGACGGAAGCCAATCCTCCCCCTTAATCTCAGATACGTCATGGAAAACCTCAAGTCACACTTTTACTAATTATGGTTCGGGATTGAGATACATTTACTTTGAATCTGGAGGGAAAGATGTAGAGTTTTGGGCAGGACATTATGGCACTAAAATGGATGAAGCCATAGTTAAATTTGTTATTGATAATGGCATAACAAACAATTCACCTACTTTATCGGCAAATCTTTCTGGAGCAACATACCAATGGTTAGATTGTGACAATAATTTCGCTCCAATCAATGGAGAAACAAATCAATCTTTTACAGCCTTTAACAATGGAAGCTATGCTGTTGAAATAACGACTAACAATTGTGCTGACACTTCAATTTGTGAGTCTGTTAACAATGTTGGAGTCTATGGAGGATTAGAGGATAATAATCCTACTATTTACCCTAACCCCTCTAATGGGGCGTTTTCAATTGATTTTAATTCTAAGCAAGACTATGTTACTCTTACAATTAAATCAATATCTGGAAGTTTAATTTCAAAAACCTCTTATATAAATGTGAAAGCTATTCCTGTGAATATTAATAATGCTGCTGGACTATACATCCTGGAAATTAAAACCAACAGCGGATTTATAATTTCTAAAATAATTAAGCGTTAGAATTAATCTTATGAGATTAATTATTTACACTTTTTTATTATCACTTTTAAGCATAGGCTGTTCAAAACCAAATAACTGTGGTGAAATTACTCACGCGACTAACTGTGTAGATTCATCAATTATAGACACTAATTATTACTGTACTGAACAATGGGATCCTGTATGTGGATGTAATGGCACTACATACTCAAACTCGTGTTATGCAACAATTAGTGGCATTACAACATATTCTCCTGGTGAATGTTGTCAATGAAAATTTACTTTTTAAATAGATTGAACTTTTATTTTATTAATTTTTATATTTAACTTTGTATAAAATTTACAAGATGTCTGACAAAAATTTTCACGGAAGTACTGGTATAATTGGTTACGTATATGTTTCCATTGCCTTAATTGTAATTTTCGGCTTAGTGTTATTTGGATAAATCCAATTAACTTTAAGGGATATTCTTTTAGTTTATGGCTAACAAGATTAAACACCCTTTTAATTCCATCTTTTCTTGGTACATCAAGAAAAGAATACATCAAATTGATCTCTTTAGGAAATATCCCTCTGAAGTTCAACATGAAACATTATTTAAACTTTTAGGTAAAGCTCAGAAAACAGAATTTGGCCTTAAATATGATTTTTCATCAATAAATACAATTGATCAGTACAGAAATAGAGTTCCGATAAACACCTATGTAGATTTTGAGCCCTACATAAACAGGCTTAAAAAAGGAGAGCAAAATCTTCTTTGGCCTACTGAAATAAAATGGTTTGCTAAATCATCAGGAACTACAACAGGGAAAAGCAAATTTATTCCTGTTAGTAAAGAATCTCTTGAAGAATGCCATTATAAGGGAGGGAAAGATCTATTAGCATTGTACTACAACAATCATCCTAAGACAAAACTCTTTAAAGGAAAACATCTAATTCTTGGGGGAAGTTCTCAACTAAATTATTTCAGTAAAGATTCTTATATAGGAGATCTATCAGCAATAATTGTAGAAAATCTTCCTTGGTGGTGTGAATGGAGACGGACTCCAAAGAAACAAATCACCCTTCAATCTAATTGGGAAAAGAAAATTGATGAAATGGCCAAAACTACAATTAATGAAGATGTATATATATTGGCTGGAGTACCTTCTTGGACATTAGTTTTACTAAATAAAATTATAGAAAACTCAAGCGGCAAAACCATAAAAGATATATGGCCAAATTTAGAGCTATATATGCACGGTGGCGTAGACTTTAATCCTTACAAAAAACAATTTACCAATTTGATACATAGTCCAAATATGAATTATGTTCAAACTTACAATGCTAGTGAAGGTTTTTTTGGAATACAAGATGAAATCTCATCTGATAGTATGCTTATGATGCTTGACTATGGAATGTTTTTTGAGTTTATTCCAATAGAAAATTTAAATGAGTCTCATCCTAAAACCTATTTAATAGAAGAAATTGAATTGCATAAACATTATGCGCTTGTTATTTCATCAAATGCAGGATTATGGCGGTATTCAATCGGAGACACTATAAAATTTACGAGTAAATTTCCTTTTAGATTTTCTGTAACTGGAAGAGTTAAGAACTTTATTAATGCTTTTGGAGAAGAACTAATTATTGAGAATGCAGAAAAAGCAATTGCACATGCATCTTCTTTAACCGAAACAGAAGTTGTTGACTATACAGCAGGACCTATTTACATGGAAAACGGAAAAAAAGGAACTCATCAATGGCTAATTGAGTTTAAAAAAGCTCCTTCAAATATGGCTTATTTCACCAATATATTAGACAACGAACTCAAAAAAATAAATTCTGATTATAAGGCTAAAAGAAAAGGCGATTTAAATATGTCACTCCCAATAATACAATGCATGCCTAAAAATACGTTTTATGATTGGTTGAAAAATAATGGTAAATTAGGGGGGCAGCATAAAATTCCAAGGTTGTCAAATAACAGAAATTTAATAGAAAACATACTTCAAAACAATGACCTTATTTAAAGTACCATTAATACTTGTTTTTGCTTTTATAGTCTCGTTATCTTATTCACAACACTCATTTGATGTGGTAAGAAGTTTTTCATTCTCAGCAAACGTAGATTTTTTTGAAGTTGATCAAATTGGTAATATTTATTGTGTCAATAAAAATGAAATCATAAAAGTCAGCCCTAAAGGAATTATTTTATACAGGTACAGTAACATGACCTATGGAACAATTACTGAACTTGATGTAAATAATTCTCTTAGACCGCTAGTTTTTTATAAAGAACAATCTAAAATTGTAGTTCTCGACAATACTTTATCGGCTCAAGACAATTTCATTAACCTTGCTGAACTTAACCTTTATAACACCCAAACAATCGCTAACAGTAATTTAGATAATGGGGTTTGGTTATATGATTTAGATTTTAAACAAATTGTGAAAGTAAACACCAAACTGGAAGTAATTCAAGAATCTGGTAATCTTGCTGTATTACTTAATAAAGAAAATCTTCTACCTAATTGCTTAATAGAAAAAAACGGAAGACTATATATGGGAACAAAAAATGATGGCGTTCTTATTTTTGATTTATACTGCAGCTATCTTCAATCTTTAAACATTAAAGAAGCTAAAAATCTTCAAATAAATGAAGAGTATTTAATTGTATGCAATGAAAGCACCTTATGCTCTTACAACTCTATATCTCACGAAGAAATTCATCTTAATTTTCCAAAAAAATACTTAGCTGTTAAAAAATTTAAAAATTCATTTATAGCATTAAATGAAGATGCTGTTACATTTGACGTTCTTATTGAAGCGTCCCCTTAAACAATAATTATCAGAATAAAATAGTCGAAAGTTATTAACAAAATTGAGGTTCATTTATTGATTTTATCTACTTTAGAACTTCTTTAAAAGTCATCATTATGCATATTGCAGTAGCAGGAAATATTGGAGCAGGTAAGACCACACTTACTACATTACTGGCCAAACATTATGGCTGGGACACACATTTTGAAGATGTTGATGAGAATCCTTATTTGTTAGATTTCTATGATGAAATGCAACGTTGGTCATTTAACCTTCAAATATATTATTTGAATAGTAGGTTTACTCAAATTCAAGACATTAGACAAAATACTAAAAACGTAATTCAAGATAGAACCATAAATGAAGACGCTTTTATTTTCGCCCCCAATCTTCATTCTATGGGACTAATGACTTCTAGAGATTTTGAAAATTACTTTAGCTTATTTAATCTACTTGAATCATTTATTTCAGCACCAGACTTACTTATATATTTAAGAGCAAGCGTACCCAAATTAGTTCAAAACATTCAAAAAAGAGGTAGAGAATATGAAGAAAGTATTCGCCTAGACTACC
>JAQWSL010000023.1 GCA_029243225.1 Flavobacteriales bacterium | reverse complement strand
AATCAAACATTAAGAGCAGAAGCAAGAGAAGTTTTAGCAGGTAATTGGGGTCCTGCAATTGGTACTGTTGCCGTATACCTCATTATTTCAGCAGTCATTCAAAACATTCCATATATTGGGATGGTTGCATCATTATTTATTACAGGACCACTTGTATTAGGATTAGCAATATTTTTCTTAAACTATTCTAGAAAAGAAGAAGCTAATGTAAATCAACTATTTGAAGGGTTTAAAAATTACGGTAGAGCTTTAGGTACTTACTTACTTTTATTTTTTTATGTTTTGTTATGGACACTTTTATTTATTATTCCGGGTATTATCGCTCAGATCGGATATTCTCAAGTATGGTTCATTTTAACTGAAGACGATGAGATATCTCCTAATGATGCACTTAAGAAAAGTAAAGAAATGATGGATGGTTACAAAACGCAATATTTCTTACTTGGATTAAGCTTCATTGGATGGATAATTCTAGCTATTCTCTCTTGTGGTATTGGTTTATTATGGGTGCTGCCTTACATTCAAACTTCAAACGCAAAATTTTATGAAGATCTTAAAGCCAATTATAGTGGCAATACAAATTCTAATGATGCCATAAAATTAGATAGCAATCCTTAATTTTAAGCGCATAAAAATATTGCAACTTAAGATGGGTTAATAAATGCCTTATCTTACTTCTTTTGGTACGAATAGTGCCCAACTATTTTTGCTCCAAAAAGGAAATCTTCAATCACTTGCCCACCTCCCATATTATGTATTACTAAATACCTTAAACCGTCAGCAGATTTCTCATTCACGACAAGACCAATATGGTTTAAACTACCTGCTGGAGATAAGTTCCACCAAATAACATCTCCAGGCTTATAATCTTTAGGATCATTTGTTATAGGTAAAACTTCCCCATGTCTTTTAAAAAATGTAGCCAAATTAGGCACTCTTCTGTGATCTATATTCTTATCAATTTTTTTTATTCTACTATATGCATCATTGTTCTTTAAAACATCTTCATGAACTTCTTTTTGTAAATCTATACCCAGAATTCTATAGGCACGAATAATAACATCTGTACAAACACCTATATTAGCAGGAACATCACCATCCGGATAACCAATACTATAATAAGAACCATCATACATTATCGAAGCATCTTCAATTGACACTCCAGCATTGGCCAACTTAACATCAAACGAAATACTCTTTGATTGTGTATGAATAACGATTGATAACGTAAGAAATAAAAGACAGAAGAAATGTTTCATATATTTAAGTTTCATGTTATTTAATACAATACAAAAAATAAAATTTGGAACACAACAACCATAAACATTTGTAAATAAATAGATTTAGACTTATTAAATTCAGTAATTATATTAACAACTGTAATATATAATTAAATATTATTATTTTACTGAAAAAATAAATTTGTTAAAAAATAAATGGACTTATTAATAATAGGAATTACTGCATTTTCAGCATCAATCCTCACCTTCTTTTCTGGATTCGGACTCGGCACTCTTTTAATGCCCGTATTTGCTTTATTTTTTGAAATTGAAGTTGCTATTGCTTTAACTGGAATTGTTCATTTAATGAATAATTTATTTAAAACTGTGCTAGTTGGCAAAAACATAAATTGGGATGTTGTCTTCAAATTTGGATTAACAGGATTTATTGGATCGTTAGTAGGTGCATTTACACTACTTACATTTTCCAAATCAAAATATATAATTTCTTACACGATAGCAAGTCAAGTATTCACAGTTTCTCCAATTAATTTATTCATCAGCATTTTAATATTTTCATTTGCTTTTTTAGAATTATTTCCATTTTATAAAAAATTGTCCTTTAAAAAAAATAAATTATATTTTGGAGGACTATTAAGTGGTTTCTTGGGTGGATTTTCAGGTCACCAAGGCGCACTTAGAAGTGCTTTTTTAATCAAACTAAATTTGAGTAAAATTAGCTTTATCGCCTCTGGAATAATGATTGCAACAATTGTTGACATATCAAGATTGTCAATTTATTTCACTCAATACAAAGAGCTGAAAATCAACGAGAACCTTTCTGCTCTTGCAACCGGAACATTGTGCGCATTTATTGGAGCCTATTTTGGGAGAAAAATTTTAAATAAAATAACTGTCAGTTTCATTCAATATTCAGTTATTTTAATGCTAATGGTGTTATCAATTGCAATGGCTTTGGGTGTTATTTAAACTTTCGGACAAAAAAAAAGCTACTTTATAAAGTAGCTTAGCAATACATATTCTTGAGATTTATTAAGAACCGCAACCAATGCAATCAAAATGAGAGTCTTCTGGCTTTACACCATTTACTTTCATTTCTAAATTGTGAATTTTGTCTCTAGTCTCCATGTCATCCATCATGTTACCAGTAAGCTTACTTTTAAGCTCTTCTATTTCTTGCTTTAGTTTGTCGAGTTCGTTCATATGCAGTTGATTATTTAATTATAAAACGAACATACAAAATCAAGTCAAACTAACAACTACAACAGTTGTCTAATTATTAAAAATGTTTTCAACAATGAGAAAATTAAGTGCAATAAAAACAAATCAGACCTTTTAAAATAAAATTCTTATTAAAAGAAATATTGTTGTAAGTGAAAATTAAAAATATACATTTGCTCTATATAGATGCATGACATTCATATAAAGCATATATAAGTATTTTTACAAAACAAAACGAACCACAACATTAGAAAGGTTTTTTATTTAATGACTAAACTAATCAATATAATTATTATTTCAATTATTACTATACAGTAATGAGCTAAGAAGGATATACCAAAAATTTAAAGCCCTTCTTGTTAAGAAGGGCTTTTTTTATAACTAAAAAAATAAAATGTATTACACAAAAAACACAACAGTATTTCTTAATGGAAAATGGATCAAAGCAGACCAAGCAAATACAAGTTTATATGACCAAACATTACATTATGGAAACGGTGTATTTGAAGGGATAAGATCCTACAAATCTGAAAACGGAACATACATTTTCAAAGCAGAAGATCACTTTGAAAGATTATTAGAATCAGCTAGGAAGATGCACATTCCGGTGAAATACACTGTTAGAGAATTAGTTAAAATTAGCTATGAGTTATTAGAAAAAAACAATTTAAATGACGCATACATACGACCATTAATTTCCCTTACTCCAAATATGACGCTAACAAGCAATTCAAAACCAAAAATATTTATTTGCGCATGGAAATGGGAAAAATATCTTGGAGATAACCCATTAAATATAATGACATCTTCCTACCGAAGACCTCATCCTAAATCTTGTCATGTTGAGGCTAAAACTGTGGGACACTACACCAATTCAATTTTAGCAACAACAGAAGCCAAATCCAAAGGTTTTGACGAAGCCCTTTTACTTGATGTAAATGATAAAGTAGCAGAAGGTCCAGGAGCAAATTTCTTTTTTGAAAAAAACAAAGCACTTTACACCTGCCCACTCGGGAATATTCTTCCAGGAATAACAAGAGCTACTGTTTTTGAAATGGCAAAAGAATTAGAAATTGAAGTTATTGAAAAGCACTTCACAATTGAGGAAGCTAAAAAAGCAGATAGTGCATTTTTCACAGGAACTGCAGCAGAAATAGCTCAAATAAACTCACTGGACAAAATCACTTTTCCTCTACAATGGAACGATACATTAGGATACGAACTTTCTAGACTCTACCAGCAAAAAGTGATTAATCAGGATTATTATCATTTCGAACTTGTCTAATATGGAACTAAATAAATTTAGCAAAAGAGTTACACAAGACTCTTCGCAGCCAGCAGCTCAGGCAATGCTACACGCAATTGGACTAACAAAAGAAGATTTCAAGAAACCTCTTATTGGGGTTGCAAGCACTGGATATGAGGGAAACCCATGTAATATGCACCTTAATGAACTAGCAAAAAATGTTAAAACGGGTATCAACAACCACAACGGAGTAGGCTTAATATTTAATTCTATCGGAGTAAGTGATGGAATATCAATGGGAACACCAGGAATGAGATTCTCACTACCATCAAGAGATGTTATAGCAGATTCAATGGAAACTGTGGTTGAAGCAATGAGTTATGATGGATTTGTTACTGTTGTTGGATGCGACAAAAACATGCCTGGAGCATTAATGGCAATGTTAAGAGTCAACAGACCATCAATATTAGTATATGGCGGCACAATAGAGTCTGGATCGTATAAAGGAAATAAATTAGATGTTGTATCAGCATTTGAAGCTTGGGGACAAAAGGTTGCTGGAAAAATTGACAAAGATGAATACCAATGTGTAATTGAAAAAGCGTGTCCTGGAGCAGGTGCCTGTGGCGGTATGTATACTGCTAATACTATGGCATCGGCTATTGAAGCATTGGGATTTTCTTTACCCTACAACTCATCAAATCCAGCGGTTGGGAAAAGCAAAGAATTAGAAGCATACAGTGCCGGGAAAGCTGTAATAAACCTATTAGAGCAAAACATTAAACCATCAGATATAATCACAAAAAAATCTTTGGAGAATGCAATAACTCTAGTAACGATTTTAGGGGGGTCAACCAATGCTGTACTTCATTTTCTTGCAATAGCAAAAACAGCCAACATTCCTTTCACTATAGATGACATTAAAAACATTAGCAATAAAACACCATTTCTTGCAGACTTAAAACCTAGCGGTAAATATTTAATGGAAGACATTCACTATATAGGAGGAATTCCTGCGGTGTTAAAATACTTACTTAATGAAGGGTTAATTCATGGTGATTGCCTAACAGTTACAGGGAATACGCTAGCTGAAAACCTACGAAATATTCCAGATTTAGCACCAAATCAGCAAATAATCAAAACAATCAAAAATCCTATAAAACCAACTGGACA
Source organism: Flavobacteriales bacterium (assembly GCA_029243225.1). GTDB lineage: Bacteria > Bacteroidota > Bacteroidia > Flavobacteriales_D > Parvicellaceae. The sequence goes on along the minus strand of JAQWSL010000023.1, from coordinate 8,673 downwards.
CATAAGAATATTAAGAGGGAATTTAGCTCCAGAAGGAGCTGTAGCTAAAATAACAGGAAAAGAAGGTTTAAAATTCACTGGTCCTGCAAAAGTTTTCAATAGTGAATACGAAACTAATGAAGCAATAAGAAATGGATTAGTTGAAAAAGGTGATGTAATAGTTATAAGGTACGAAGGTCCTAAAGGAGGCCCTGGAATGCCAGAAATGTTAAAACCTACAGCAGCAATTATGGGAGCTGAATTAGGAAATGATGTAGCCCTAATAACTGACGGAAGGTTTTCTGGCGGAACACACGGATTTGTCGTTGGTCACATAACTCCTGAAGCGCAAATAGGAGGACCAATAGCAATTATAAAAAACAAGGATATAATTACAATTGATGCACAAAAAAACACAATCGATCTACACCTTAATAAAAATGAAATTAAAAATCGGCTTAATCAATGGCAAACACCGGAACTAAAAGTTAATAAAGGCACACTCTACAAGTATGCCAAAAATGTATCTACCGCCTCTTTAGGCTGTGTAACAGATTTATAATGGAAACACAAACAACAAAACTCACAGGAGCTCAGGCAGTAGTTCAATCTTTAATTAAAGAAGGTGTAGATACTATATTTGGATATCCAGGAGGTGCAATAATGCCAGTATATGATGCGCTTTATGACTATCGAAGTGATTTAAACCATATTCTTGTAAGGCACGAACAAGGCGCAACTCACGCAGCTCAAGGCTACGCTAGAGCGTCAGGAAAAATAGGTGTTTGCATAGCAACTTCCGGACCTGGAGCAACAAACCTAATTACAGGAATTGCAGATGCTCAGATTGACTCGACTCCTTTAGTCTGCATTACAGGTCAAGTGTCTAGCGATCTTCTTGGTACCGATGCATTTCAAGAAACCGATGTAGTTGGGATCTCTATGCCTGTAACTAAATGGAACATACAAGTAACCAAATCGGAAGATATACCAAAAGCAATAGCTAAAGCATTTTACATTGCAGGCTCTGGAAGACCAGGCCCCGTACTTGTAGACATCACAAAAGACGCTCAATTTGACACTCTAGATTTTAGTTATAAAAAATGCAGGTCAATCAGAAGCTACATACCCACTCCGAACTCAGATATAACTAAAATAAAAACTGCAGCAAAATTGATAAATAATGCTAAAAAACCTTATGTGCTTTTTGGTCAAGGAATTTTAATTGCAGATGCAAAAGATGAGTTTAAAAATTTTATAGAGAAAGGAAACATTCCTGCTGCTTGGACAATAATGGGTCTATCAGCTTTAGAAAGCAACCATCCTTTAAATGTAGGAATGTTAGGTATGCATGGAAATTACGGTCCTAATGTACTAACCAATGAATGTGATGTTCTTATCGCTGTAGGAATGCGTTTTGATGATAGAGTTACTGGAGATCTTAAAAGATATGCAAAGCAAGCGAAAATAATTCATCTTGAAATAGACCCCGCTGAAATTGACAAAAACGTAAAAACTGACGTTGCTGTTTTAGGGAACTGCAAGGAAACTTTAAAACTCCTTACAAAGCATATAAATTCAAACAATCATAAAAATTGGATCAATCAATTCAATCATTACAAAGACGTTGAAAATCAGAAAATTCATAACAAAGAAAGCAACAAAGGAAATGATTTAGGAATGTCTGAGGTGATAAAAAAAGTTTCTGAACTATCTAACGGCCAAGCTTTAATAGTAACTGATGTTGGACAACATCAAATGATTGCACAAAGAGATTATTGTTATAAAAATTGGCGTAGTAATATAACTTCAGGAGGGTTAGGAACAATGGGGTTTGCCTTACCTGCAGCTTTCGGAGCAAAAATGGCAGTTCCAGAAAGAGAAGTTATTGCTGTAATTGGAGATGGTGGGTTTCAAATGACAATTCAAGAGCTTGGAACTATTTTTCAGACAAAAGCAAGAATAAAAATACTTCTTCTTAACAATGAATTTTTAGGAATGGTTCGTCAGTGGCAAGAATTGTTTTTTGACAAAAGATATTCATCAACCGAAATGGTGAATCCAGACTTTCAAACAATAGCTAAAGGATACCATATAGCAGCAGAAAAAGTAACTAAAAGAGAAGAGTTACCAAAGGCAATTACACGGTTTTTAAATCACAAAGAAAGCTTTCTTCTTGAAGTGAAAGTTAAAAAAGAAGGAAATGTTTTCCCAATGATTCAATCAGGATCATCAGTAAGTGAAGTAAGGCTAAATTAAATTCAAATGAAACAACAATATACAATTTCTGTTTTCACAGAAAACCAAATAGGTCTCCTTAATAGAGTCAGTATAATTTTCACTAGAAGATATATAAATATTGAAAGCATTACAGCTTCTGAAAGTGAGGTTAGTGGAATTCATAGATACACAATAGTTGTCAGTGAAGAATTAGAACTTATAAAAAAAGTAGTTAAGCAACTAGAAAAACAAGTAGATGTAGTTAAAGCTTTTTTTCATTCAAATGAACAAGTAGTTTTTCAAGAAATTGCTTTATATAAACTATCTGGACTAGTAACAAGAAGTATATCGTTAGAAAAAATAATCAGAAATCATCATGCTAGAATTTTAGCAATGGAACCAGAATTTACTATTCTAGAAAAAACAGGATACAAAGAAGAAACAGAAGAATTATTCAATGAACTTGAACCCTTTGGAATTCTAGAATTTGTAAGATCTGGAAGAGTAGCAATAACAAAACCAATGAAGAAATTTGACGCCTATTTACATGAAGTAGAGAAGGCTGCTCAATAATAATTAAAAAAATAAAAAATGGCAACAATCAATTTTGGAGGTGTTAACGAACACGTAGTAACAAGGGAAGAATTTCCTTTAAAAAAAGCAATAGACACATTGAAAAATGAAACCATAGCAGTATTAGGTTATGGTGTTCAAGGTCCAGGGCAAGCATTAAACTTAAAAGACAATGGATTTAATGTTATTGTAGGTCAACGAAAAAACTCATCAACCTGGGATAAAGCTGTTAATGACGGGTGGATTCCAGGAGAAAATCTTTTTGAACTAGAAGAAGCTGCTGAAAGAGGAACAATTTTACAATATTTACTTTCAGATGCAGGTCAAATTGCACAATGGGAAATGGTTAAAAGTAAGCTTACAAAAGGCAAAACACTTTATTTCTCTCACGGATTTGGCATAACATATAAAGAAAAAACTGGAATTGCTCCAAATGAAGATATTGATATAATTCTAGTAGCTCCTAAAGGGTCTGGAACTTCATTGAGAAGGTTGTTTCTTGAAGGCAAAGGGCTAAATTCAAGCTATGCTGTGCACCAAAATTTCACTGGTAATGCTGCTAATAAAGCTATCGCACTTGGGATTGGTGTGGGTTCAGGATACTTATTTGAAACGACTTTTAAGAAAGAAGTATATTCTGATCTTACTGGAGAAAGAGGCATTCTTATGGGTGCACTTGCTGGTTTATTTGAAGCACAATACAACACACTTAGAAAATACGGACACTCACCATCAGAAGCTTTCAACGAAACAGTAGAAGAGCTAACACAAAGTCTGATGCCATTAGTAGCTGAAAACGGAATGGACTGGATGTATGCAAACACTTCTACTACAGCACAAAGAGGAGCACTTGATTGGAGACATAAATTTAGAAACGCAACAACTCCTGTTTTTGAAGAGCTATATAACAAAGTAGCTACTGGTGAAGAAGCTGATGTTGTAATTAAAGCAAATGCAGAACTTGATTATCGAAAAAAATTAAATGACGAATTAAAAGAAATAAGAGACTCTGAGCTATGGCAAGCAGGAAGAAAGGTCAGATCTCTAAGGCCAGAACACAATTAACATGGAAACTCTGAGTAAAACATATTTTCCTGAATTAAAGGATATAGAAAAAGCTGCAAACAGACTTAAATCAGTCATAGCAAATTCTCCTTTATCTCAGAACATGACTTATTCCAAAAAATACAAGGCAAATGTTTTACTAAAAAGAGAAGATCTTCATAATGTAAGATCCTACAAAATTAGAGGGGCATATAATAAAATAACTTCTCTATCTGTTAACAAAAAAAACAAAGGGATAGTCTGTGCTAGTGCGGGTAATCACGCACAAGGTGTCGCTTTTTCTTGTAACGAAAAAAAAATAAAAGGCACCATTTTCATGCCCACAACAACCCCTCAACAAAAAATTGACAAGGTTAAATGGTTTGGTGGAATTCATGTTAAATTAATACTCTTTGGAGACACATTTGACGATGCAAAAAAAGAATCAATAAAATTTAGCAAAGACAATAATTGCACATTTATTCATCCTTTCGATGACCCGCTAATCATTGAAGGACAAGGCACAATTGGGTTAGAAATACTAAACCAAACAAGCAAGCATATAGACTATTTATTCCTCCCTGTTGGTGGTGGTGGTTTAGCAGCAGGAGTAAGTGAGGTTTTCAAAAAATTGTCTCCTAAAACAAAAATAATTGGAGCTGAGCCAGAAGGCGCACCATCAATGTATCAATCATTGAAAAGCAATACCCTTGTCAGCTTAGATAAGCTAAATCCTTTTGTTGATGGAGCCGCTGTAAAAAAAGTTGGAACTTTAAATTTTGAAATCTGCAAAACTAATTTAGATGACATGCTCCTAGTTAAAGAGGGAGCACTTTGCTCAGAAATTCTAGAATTATATAATAAAGATGCCATAGTTGTAGAACCTGCAGGAGCATTAAGTATTTCTGCTCTCGACCAATACAAAAATGAAATTATTGGAAAGAATGTAGTCTGCATAGTAAGTGGAAGTAATAATGACATAACTCGAATGGAGGAAATAAAAGAAAAAGCACTTCTTTACAATGGTTTAAAGCACTACTTCCTTGTTAAATTCCCTCAAAGATCTGGTGCCTTAAGAGAATTTGTAGTTAATATTTTAGGTAAAGATGATGACATCACCCATTTTGAATACACTAAAAAAAATTACAAAGAAAAAGGATCTGCTGTTGTCGGTTTAGAAATTAAAAATGAAAAGTCTTTAGAAAAACTAATTCAAAAAATGAAGCTTAATGGATTTTATGGAGAGTATTTAAACAACAAGCCAATTCTCCTAGAAACTCTTGTTTAATTATTAATAAAAACATAAGAACTTTCTACAGGCATATGGTCTGACAATCCTACTGTTTCAGGATATTTTCTTTTACCCACTTTCCAATCATTTCCTATAAGGATTATCTTCTTATTCAATTCTTTTACATCTGAACCATTAGTTTTTAATAAAATATAATCTATTACGGCTGTTTTCTCATGATTACTATATTGAAACCCCCTTTCTCTGGGCAAATCTTTGGCAGCTAAAATGGCCAACATCTCCTCATACAAATTAGTTTTAGAACTTGCACAATTAAGATCTCCACATATTATTTGTGGAACTGGATTCTTCTCAAATGGAGTTAATAACTCTTTTCTTATTTGATTAAATTGACTATTGTTGACACTTCCCCCATTTGTATGTGTTCCAACTATCTGAAAACAACTTTCACCTATACTACCTTCTAGTAAAACAGCTCCTTTCCTTGCCCACCTGCTTGAACCACTTGCAGAATCAAATTTTATTACCGCTTTTTCTTCTAACTTCAACTTGCTTAACACCCATACCCCACCATTGGTTTTAAAACTAAAAAAACTAAAATTTATAGGTTTAAACACATATGTAAAGCGTCCCTTTAATTTGTTCTTCAGCATTCTTCTTGTTCTAAAATGAAAAGCTTCTTGAAAAACTACCACATCATCATCTCTATTAAGGATTTGTTCTGCTATTAAATTTGCTCGCTTACCTTTTTTAGTTGCATGATATATTGTACCTGGAAGCATGTGAATGTTCCAAGACAAAATTTTCAAAGTATCTGAACCTTGAGAAAGAGCTTTTAAAGAACAACTAAAAAATAGCAACAATACAACTAGTCGATTCAATATTTTCTTAAGCTCCATTAAGACTAAAAATAATAAATTCTATAAAGACACTGTAAGTAAATCTGTAAACCTAGTAGTGTAACAAGGTGAAAGGTGCTCTTGTTTCAACCGCCACTTCCTATCAAAACCCTGAACAGCTAAACGCACCTTATTTTTACCTGTTCGTTTATTTATCTGATCTACTGAGTTCATTAAACATTTTCTTTTTTGTCTATCGACACGATCAAAAAGACTTAACTGAACTTGGCTTTCTGGAACTATTCCTGAGACAACAACACCCGCTTTTTTATAAATTAAACCAGGTTTATATATCTGTTTTAAAGCCTTAATAGCTGCTTTAACTATTTCTAAGCTATCATTCGTTGGTGTAGGCAACTGAAGTTTTCTACTTCCGCCATATTGAGGTTGAGAAGAGTCAAATGGATTGGTGGTCAGAAATACAGTTATCAATGAAGCACAAGAACCCTCAGCTCTTAACTTCTCAGAGCATGTATTAGCGTATGCCGAAACAGCCTCTTTTAACTCACAAGCAGATTTAACCTTTCGACCAAATGATCTTGCAGTACATATGTTTTTTTTTCTTGTTAATGATTCTTGAATAGTAAAACACGAAATTCCCTTTAATTCTTGAACCAACTTCAACCCTCCTACTGTCATATTTCTACGAATCCAACCTTCATCTAAGCCAACTAAATCATAAGCTGTAACCACACCTCTCTGAGATAAAAATTTAGCATACCTCCTTCCAACACCCCAAAGGTCTTGTACAGGTAGTTTTTTCAATGCTCTAGAAATATGACTAGGCTTTTCTAAAACCAACACTCCTTCTGCTGTATACTTTTTAGCATAATGGTTGGCAACCTTTGCCAACGCTTTTGTAGGAGCAACACCGATAGAGATAGGGATTCCTGTCCACAATTTAACTTTCCCTCGTATTTCCAACGCCTTCTCTTTAGGAAGAGCTACATTAGAAAAATCCATGAAAGATTCATCTATGGAATAAACCTCCATCGTGCTAACCTCTGTTCTCATAGTGCTCATTACTCGTTGAGAAAAATCTCCATACAGCGCAAAATTTGCAGAAAAAACATGTACACCATTATTCTCAAATAACTCTTGCATTTTAAAAGCAGGAGCCCCCATAAGAATACCTATTTTTTTTGCCTCATTACTTCTTGCAATAACACAACCGTCATTGTTTGAAAGGACAACAATTGGCTTCTGCTCTAATTTAGGCTGAAAAACGCGCTCACAAGAAGCGTAAAAGTTATTACAATCTGCTAGTGCTATCATATCAATTGATGCACTACATGTGTAACTACGCCCCAAACTTTAAAATCCATTTCTTCACTTACAATAATAGGATCAAACTTTGTGTTTTCTGGAATTAATAGTAATTGATCTTTATTTTTCTTGATACGTTTAACGGTAAATTCTCCATTTAAAACAGCCAACACAATATTTCCATCTTTTGTCTCCAAAGAACGATCTACAATCATTACATCACCGCTAGATATACCTGCTTTTATCATAGAATCTCCTGTTACACGAACACAAAAAGTAGCAGAAGGATGTTGAATAAGATAGTCTTGTAAATTTAGCTCTAAATCCATAAAATCTTCAGCAGGAGAAGGGAATCCTGCTGAAACACTTGCTTCATAAAAAGGAACAGAATTCCAGTTACTATCCTTTGTTGAATAAAACAACAACTCTTTGTGCTTGTACACACGATAATTGCGCATATTTAATGGTTATTGATAAGTTATAAAAATCAATTAAATACTATTCAATTCATAATTCGTTAAGCGTTTATTATGAACAATTAATTAAAAAAAAGAGTTACGCTTCATCTTGATCGGCAGAAGCCCTATCCAAGACTTTTTGGGGTAAACTTTTTTTAGTTTTAGCACCCAATGATTTAAGATTCTCTACTTTTTTAATAATATTACCTCTACCATCGACAAGTTTATTCATTGCCTCTTGATAACTATCTTGAGAATTTTGCAGACTTTTACCTACACTAAGTAAATCTGAAACAAACCCCTCAAACTTATCATACAACAACCCGCCTTCTTTGGCAATCTCTAGAACATTTCGTTTTTGATCTTCTTGCTTCCATATAGAAGCAATCGTACTTAGTGTTGCCAATAAAGTAGAGTTTGAAATCAAGACAATATTTTTATCAAGCGCATCTAAATAAATACGTTGATCTTCATGAAGTGCCAACATTAAAGCTGGCTCGACAGGAACAAACATAAGCACATGATCGGGAGCATTTATTCCATATAAAGATGGATAATCCTTGCCACTTAATTCGGCAAAGTGCTTTCTTATACTTTCAACATGTTTTTTCAATGCTGCATTCTTACTCACCTCATCTTCGGCATTATAATAAGCTTCATAAGCAGTTAACGATACTTTCGAATCTATAATTAAATGCTTGTTATCAGGGAGATTAACAATACAATCAGGTTTTTTCAACTTCCCCTCTTCGTCTTTATAGCCACCCTGAGTAGAAAAGTGGACTCCATCCATTAATCCTGATTTTTCCAATAAAACTTCTAGCTGAATCTCGCCCCAATCTCCTTGAGTTTTAGAATCACCTTTCAATGCTTTAGTCAGATTAACTGCATCTTGACTAAGCTGAATGTTGAGCGATTCTAAACTTTTAATTTTTTGGGTTAAAGCTGAATTTCTTTCAATATAGTCTTTGTTAGTTTGATC
>JAQWSL010000088.1 GCA_029243225.1 Flavobacteriales bacterium | reverse complement strand
CTCTACCCTTGTTAGTTTTGGCCCACTTCCGTACTCCGTTAATTGTAATGTGCCTCCCAACTCTGGTACTGGTATGTGTGGTATCCCTACATAAGATACAATTGATCCCCCACTTACTGATTTCCTTCCCGCTTTGTAAGGAAATTGTTGACCACCTAATAAAGTCGGATCTGAGGTACTGTAATCACTGTAATTATTATACCCATAAGAAATAACCATAAAGTAATATTTCTTAAAGTTAACTAAAGTTAAATCCCCCTGTGCAAATGCATCTTGTGTTACTTTAAATGAATGCCTAATTCCTTCATCTGTACCATTTACCATTTCTGTTGGAATTCCAGCACCTAAATTATCATCGAAAGGATAATTAATAAGCTGAGTTACACCATCTTTAATATCGCATTGAGCGATTAACCTAGCTCTATCTACATCGCTAAGCTCTGAAGGATCGACAGAAGCATCAACAACTTGATAAATTTGATAGCCTTGGAAAACGTATTTAGCAGAATCTTCTGAAATACCGTAAGAAACAATAATAGGATCTAATTCTTCATATGCTTCAACAGTTTCTGTTTTATTTAAGTACAATAATAATTCTTTGTCTAGCTCTTGAATGGCCATCTCAGGAGAATCTGGCCCATTTAATATTCTAAAGCAGTTGTCAAACAAAGCTTGTGCTTTATCATCTGCTTTTTTTACCAATTCAACAGATTGAAAAGGATCTCCAGATGATGCTTTAGCATAAACAACACCAAAAGTAATGTTGTTTAAAGCTCCCGGTTCCAATGTAAAAGGACCCGCTGCTTGAACAAATCTTCTGTCTCCTTTTGGATTTGCAGTACTACCAAGTCCAGTAGGAGATTGTTCACTCCAGAAAAATCCTGGATCTGTACCTCCAGTAGCCCAGTTGTAAGGATCGCTATCACCAGGAAAACAATAATCAGTTAAAATAGTAGTTGCATTAGCATCCGATGAATTACCTGTTCCACCGTAAACAAAAGGAGTGTTGTCTTTCCATTTACCTTTCATGTAGTTGTAAAATTCGATTGCGATTCCTGGATCACCATAAATATTACCTGGAAGCGTTCTATCGAAATAAGTGAAACGTTTCATTCCGTACCTTTCATTGTCAATTGTACCATCACCATAACCAATACCTAGACCTTTATATGGAATACCTAAATTGGCATTTGCTAAACTGATATCTGTGGTTAAAGGGTTATCTAAACCGTCATTATCTTGATAAGGTCCTTCAAAGAAATCTACTCCGATTGCTGGAGGATTTGCACCTATAGCTTGTGCACCATTACAGCCATCATTATCAACAGCATCTGCATTATAAGAATATCCTAGTCCTCTTTCAACATCACATCCAACATAATCATCTTCAGAACAACCTATGTCAGAATCAACCCAGACAGCGAAAAATGTATTGGTAAGTTCTTGAGTTGATCGATTAATCATTTCATAATTATAAAATGTCATGGAGTTAATTTCATCGTTAGTTGCAAATGCAAATGCTTGAGCTCTAATCTCCATACCAATTGGATCACCTCCAGTTTCTGTGTGAATATTACCCTTATCATTAAATACCCACCACATGTTATAATCTCCATATAATGTTACCTTTCTGTTGGTTCTACAGTCTATCTCTCCAGCTAAATCATACCAAGGGTAATCACCATTTTGTGGATCATAAACTCCAGGAATAGATCCGGGTCTATCATAAAAAGGAGCTAAATAAAAATCCTGAAATAATCCTTGGTCTCCGTGAGCTGGCCAAGTTAAAATACTAGAAGGAATAGAGTAACCAGGGAAATCTACGTTTACATCACAATCTGGATCTTGAGAGCATTCATACCATGAATTAAACTGCTCCACTTCTTGTCTTGTGGTAATGTAAAATTGATCGTATTTAACACATTCTTCAGGTTCAATTTCAGCAGGACCGTAATCTAAATAACCTAAATTTATGTTTCCTGTCCCTGGAATAGTTGACAATGGACCTGTCCAAAAATCGTTTCCAGATCTAAAAGTTAAAGCAGCTAATTTCAGCTGATTGTTAACATCTAAACCACCCATCCATAGTGCTCCTGCGTAAATAACCTTCTCTCCAGATCCCTTAGGAACTTCATAAGCAGCATCATTCTTTGATCTATCTTGCCACATAGAACCACCTGTTTCAATTAAAGCAGAAACATTGTTAAACTCTAGAATCTTCCTACCAGTAGCAGGAGTACAATTTGCAGCTTTTGCTTGTAATAAGCCTGTATTGCTACTAACACCGGATTTAGCAGGATCATTCCATGCTTTAACAGATGTTAAAACAAAAACTAAACCTACAAATAATGAAACTATTTTTCTCATATTATTAATCTTTCAATTTCTTTTATTCAATCTTAAAAATCTAACTTAACACCTAAACGAATTTGTCTTGGAATTCCATAGTTATATGGATTATCTGCCTTCATTGCATAGTAGTACCTAAAAGTTTGTTCATTGTTTTGCGTACTAATTGCATTTTGAAATTCGGCTGCATTTAAGTATCCATCATCATCAACATTTCCTGTTGCTCTAGAAACATTAAGAATATTAATAGTGTTAAATAAGTTTCTTACCAGCAAATAAACATTAAGGTTTGCAGATTTACTTTTCTCTTCTCCAAATTTCAAAATAATATTTCTATCAATTTGTAAATCTGCTCTAAATTGCCAAGGCTTTCTAGATCCGAAAGGTTCACCTTCTAAAACTGCTTGAGGAGGAGATAAAAGTGCTGATCCAGTAATTCTTTCTTGACGAGAATAAGGAGTTCCAGATGCAAAATTAGCTACAAGATTAGCACCTGTGTTCTTGAGTATTTTTTTACTTCCAATCATTGGTCCGTTATAATCCTTTCCATCGCCATATCTATAATCTAAAGTTGTAACAATTTGATGTCTTTGATCATAATCAAATGGATAGATAGTTCTTAAGTTAGGAGCATCAGATGCAATTAAAGTTTGAGCTGCATAAGGATTAGAACCCGTTCCATCAGCAAATTGTAATGTATATGATGTTCTCATAGTGACATTTCCAGACCTTCTTAAATCGTAAGCAACAGTAATACCTTTTACAGTACCAAAGTCAATGTTCCCCCACGTTGTATAAGTTTGAGGATAGGCTCCAATTTTATTAACTAAAGCAACCTGATTTCTCATCTCTCTATAAAAAGCAGAAATTTTAAGAGATGAATTTTTATTTAAAACCTGTTGAAACCCTAATTCGTAATCTATTGTTTTTTCAGGCTTTAAATCTGGATTATTTACAATACCTACATTACCTGTTTCAAGGTAATAATAACTAAATGGATTTAATCTATTTCCAGTTGTTGGTCTTTTAGTTAACACATCATAATGAGCAAAGAACAAAGCTTCATCAGAAATTGGAAATGAAAATGCAATTCTAGGCATTACGTTAATTTGAGGTTTATAATCCTCAAAAGCAGAAGAGCTAACATTGTCTGTTGGTGAAACGTCTTGAGCTAAATAAGGCTGAGGAATAACAAACCCGCTAGGTATAATATCCTCTAAGTCGTTTACAGCAATACCTTGAGCTGTGTACCATTGATCTCCACTTCTATATCCATTAATACCAGTTGGTTGATTAACATCATTAACATATACAACAGCATCAGAAGGGATATTTGATGGGTGTATAATATCTTGACCATCCAATTCGCTTACTTCAGCAGCTGTTCTTGTAGGATAAAGTGAAAATTGATCTTTTAAAACATTTTGATTTGCATCGAATCTATCAATTCTAATACCTACGTTAAAGATCAAATCATCAAAAGAAAATTTATCCATTATATAACCCGAAATGTAAATAGGTTCAAATGCGCCAACTGGTCTTGTGAAATTACCAAGTTCATCTTTTGCAGTAAAAAACTCATCAAAGCTAGGTCTTCCAGAAATCTTTTTACCAGTATGATCATATCCGTAGTAAGTAACATAACTATTTCCCTGATTTAATAACTCATCAGCACTGAACATCTCCAGAGTTAATTTTGTTGGATCTAAAGCATCTACATTAACAAAAGCTGTTCCATCAGTATTCCAACCTAGAGCTTGTCTTACATTGTAATCGAAAAAAGATTGAGCATCACCACCAGAGTAATCTCCAGGAGCACCATTTAGAGTAGCAAAATCAACATTTAGTAAAGAACCAAAATATGTTAATGAAGCTTGAGATTCATCAAGTGCTCTACCATAATCAGTATGAGAATTTGTAAGTTGTCTCATTAAACCCCAAAGACCTACTGGGGAGACTCCGAAATATCTATCTGAACGTTGCTCGTATTCAAAACCAATGGATAATGCATGGTCACCAATATCTGCAGAACCTATTCCTGTAACACGAAATTGATTAGTGTTTTGCTTACTAGAAGAGTTGTATGCATAACCAATATTTCTCCATAATCCGTAAACATCTGCAGGACGCATCCCGTTCAATAATGCACCTCCATCTAATAATTGAGTATAATTCTCATAATTCCCCGGAACGTTATCATAAAGCGTAAAATATTGATTGGTAATTGCAGCCATATCGTTATTAGCTTCTGATGGTGTAAATGTCACTTCAACATCATTAACACCATTCTGAACACGATCTATAACACCATTACCGTCAAAATCTGTAAACTCATAAGATCTTTCTTTTTCTATGTCAAATCTACCTAAGTATCCATAATTGAAATAATTATCACCATGAGTATTGTCTTCAGCAAAAGAATTAGTTTGAGAATAATCAACCATTAAAGTATAAAAAGCGTTTTTCACACCACCTTTCTTTGGTTGCTCGCCTTCTTCAAGAACTTGCTGAAAACGTTGAGTGAATTTACCATAAACTCTCCAGTCAATATCTCTAAACTGACCATAATTATCATAATTAAATACAGAGCTTGAAAAACTAGGTGAAACTCTGGTAGAATAAGCACCTGAACCACCAAAAGTAATGTTCATATTAGGACCTGCATTAACATCAATTTTACCGTTTAAAGAAGCATTTGTACTAGCAGCATTTTGTCTAAATTTAACAGTTTCGAAATCGTTAGGATTTAAAAAATCTGTGTTGTAAAATGCTCCAAATCCAAGACCCGTTGGTCTAAGAGGATTAGCTATTAAAGAATCTCTCATTGATGGCTTAAGTCTGTATTGATCAATACCTAGTGGTCTTCCATCAACAATGTTACTGAAATTACCAGAAACAAAGAATCCTAAAATTGGATCTGTTTTCTTTCCAGTGCTATCTTTTCTCATTAACAAAGGTCCTGATAAAACACCTTCAAAAAGATTATAACCATAATTATCTAAACCATAAGTGTTTTCACCAAGTTTAAATCCAGATGTTACAGCTTCAACACCACCAAAATAAAACCTTGAAGCACCCCTAGTTGTAATAGAAATAATACCACCAGTTGCATCTCCATAGTTAGCTGGTACACCACCTGTCATTACACTTACCTCTTCAATTGCAGATTTAGGCAACGAAGTAGATCCCCTAACCTTAATTCCATCTATATAATAATAGGTTGCATCACCTCTTGAACCTCTAACAGACGTAATGTTACCATTACCATCTGACTGAACACCACCAACAGTGGTAGCAATAGATGCTGCAGAACGACCAGGCATTTTAGCTAAATCTTCACGAGTAACAGTTCCACCTGAAGCACCACCATCTTTATCAATTAATGGAACTTTATAAAAAACAACCTCTACTTCACCTAGTAATTCAGTAGCCTCTTTAAGCTGAATTGGATCTAAAGGCAATAGCTTTCCACCTTTAACAACTAAACCTTCTACTCTGTAAGTTTGATAACCAACAAACTTAACCTCTAAATCATAAGAGCCAGCATCTAGATTACTAATCTTAAATTGCCCCTCCATATCGGTGGTTGCACCGCCTTTAATATTACCAAATTGATAAATAGCAACATTAACAAAGGGCATTCCTTCAGACAATTCATCCAGGACTTTTCCCTTAATACTTCCTTGAGAAAAAGCAGTTGAAATTACTAAAAAAGTGAATAAAAATGGTAGCGTAAATCTTTTAAACATATACTAAATTTAAGTTGTACAACTGAAAAAAATTTTCATTTTAAATCGTTGTTTCCTATTTTCGAACAACACACAAAGAAAACAATTCTTCTCTAAATTTTAACATTTTTTTAGAATTATTTAAATCATAATGTTAATTTATTCTATAATAAAATTATAAAATATTAATAGTCAGTAAAGTAAATTTTAAATTAAAGGTCGATATAATTGAGTTTTCGGTAAAATAAATCATTGCTTTGTAAATAATTTCTTCCAAAATGATTCACTTCGTTTGCCTTTTTTAATTCTTTTCGATTTTTTATTTGACTTTTTCATCATCTTTCGAGTGCTTTTATCTTGCAACTTTTTGTGTCCTTTCAATAAGTCCTTTTCGGCATCTTTTTGATCCTTAATCTTTTGCTCTTCAAGTTTATTCAAACGTTTTATTTGCTGTTTAGTATTGCCGGTCTTGGGCTGTTTTACTTTTTGAGCAATAACAGAATTTACTCCAGTAAAAAAGAACAATGCAATTAAAATTAAAAAAATACGTTTTTTCATGTAGTATAAAATTATAATTTTACTTGTTATAATACCTATTTTGAAATTAAAAATCTCACATATAATTTTAATTACTATAGCTTGTTTATCATTAAGCTCTTGTGTTAGGAACAACAACTTGGTGCCTTATGTTCCAGTAGATTTATACATAAACTTATATCTACCTAGCTATTCTAATCTAAATGCAATTGGAGGATGGGCATACGTATCTGGAGGAAGTAAAGGAATAATAATTTATAGACAAACTGCTGATGTTTTCTCAGCATATGACAGACATTGTACACATAACGCTGACAATCCATGTGGAAGTGTTGATGTTGATTCTACCTCAACTTATGTAGAATGCACATGTGATGGAAGTCAATTCCAACTTTATGATGGACTAGTAATTAAAGGTCCTGCAGCATTTTCTTTAAAACCCTACAGAACTTCTTACAGTCTAACTAGTAATGTTGTTCATATATACAATTAATGAAAAAACTTATTCTTCTATTTTGCCTACCAATTTCTGTTTTAAATGCCCAATATGTTGAAACTTTTAATAATGAACATTCTATTGGTTTTGGCTTAGGAAATACTATTGGAGTAATTAATAATTTCATCTCTAGCACAAATAACAGAGCAGCTTTATTTTTAGATTATAAACAAAGAGCAGATAGTGTAACTTCTTTAAGGTTAAATGTGATTTGTGACTTACCATTTAGAGAAAACAACATAACCGAACTAAACAACTGCTACATAAGTGCAGGAGTCGAAAAAAGACTATTATTTATTAAAAATGAAAAAATTAATTTTTATTACGGAGCAGATATTTATTACAAAATGAATATTAAAAAAGGAAGATTAATTCCATTTTCAACTTTACAATATGGTTTTGGAATTATGGGATTA
>JAQWSL010000058.1 GCA_029243225.1 Flavobacteriales bacterium | reverse complement strand
TTTTGATTAATGACATGCTTACAGATTCAACAACGTACTCTACATTTCAATGGCCAGGATATTATGACACATCAGATCCAAGACCGAGCACCTTAAGCATGTTAGGAATACCTAAAAGTGTTGTTGTTAGAGAAACAACCTCAAATAATGAGAATAATGACAAATGTTATGAATTTGACGTTTCATTTGCTAGAAACACTGATACAAGTTACATTACTCGTGTGATTATTGGAGGTATTATTCCAGCCGAATTAACCCAGTTACCTATTAACGATTACAATAATGGAATTAAAAAACCAATGGGTATAGGCAATCATGGTTTTTATGAGCATGTAAACTATGCAAATGAAAATCCAACTTCAAAAAGTCCCTATTATGGTTTTATTTTAGATGATCAAGGAATGTGGGTAGATAGTCACTTTTTTGGAGTTGATGGTCCAATTTTACATTTAGATGAAAATGATCCAAATTTGCTTCACTTTTGGTTGCTATCTTTTGAGAGACATGCTATGGTAACTCATTTAACTTTTCCAATTTAGTTTTATTCTTTTAAAGAAAATCCTATTCCATGAATGTTTTCAATTGAAACAGATTCTTCATCTTGTAAATATTTTCTAAGTTTCGTTATAAATACATCCAAACTTCTCCCATTAAAATAGCTATCATCTCCCCATATTTTTTTTAAAATAATTTCTCTTTCTATAACTTTATTTTTTTCAATGCATAGAAGTTTTAAAATTTCAGCTTCTTTTTTTGTTAATTTTTTTGTTTCCAATCCAATTAATTGATAGTTCAAATCATCAAAAAACAAATTCCCCAATTGAAAGCCATTAGCTGACGGAGATTTAATGGTCTCAGTTCTTTTAAGTACAGCATTTATTCTTAATAATAATTCTTCCATATTAAATGGCTTAGTTAAATAGTCATCTGCTCCAACTTCAAACCCTATTGTTTTATCTTCTATCATAGCTTTTGCCGTAAGAAAAATAATTGGAACGGAGTTGTTCATTTTTCTAATGTCTTTTGCAAGAGAAAATCCATCTTGTTTAGGAAGCATTACATCAAGCAAACAAATGTCTATGGATTTTTCGTTGAATGTTTTTAATCCGATTTCCCCGTCTTTACATAAGTATACCTTATAACCATTTAACTTAAGATTATCTTGTATAACAAAACCTAGGTTGTCATCATCTTCAACTAGTAATATGTTTTTCATTTAATTCTATTTTATTGGAATCCAAAATTTCATTTCTGTTCCTTTATTTACTTCGCTTTTCACTTTTATGAATCCTTTATGTTCAGAAAGAATAAAATTGACATAAAAGAGTCCTATCCCAAATCCTTTTACATCGTGTAAACTCCCAGTAGGAACTCTGTAGAATTTTTCAAAAATATGCTTGCATTCCTCTTTTGTCATTCCTTTTCCATTGTCAATAATTTTAATTTCAATTCCATTATTAACATTTTCTGAATAAATATTTATTTTAGGATCATTTGGGCTGTATTTAATGGCGTTATCAATTAAGTTTGAAATTACATTTACCAAGTGTGTTTTATCAAAAACAACATTTACATTTTCAGCATTTAAATTAGTATCTATAACTCCATTTCTATTATTAATGATGAGCTGATAACTTTCAATACATGTGTTAATAAGATCGTGTACGTTTAATAATTCTGTTTTTAGTGCAAACTCTCCCTTATTCAGCTGTGCAATTTGTAAAACTTTTTCAACTAATAGCTCTAATCTATTGTTTTCATTTTTAATTATTTTGGCATACTGATTTACCCTTTCAGGATTATTTGATACTCCCTCTTTTAATAAGACCTCGCTGGAAAGTGAAATAGTAGAAATCGGAGTTTTAAGCTCATGAGTCATGTTGTTAATGAAATCAGTTTTTACCTCACTTAATCTTTTTTGTTGTAGAATAACAACAATCGAATAAGATAAAATTAAAAGCACAATTAATATTACTAATGTTGAAATGATTAATGAATTTGAAAGTTCTAGGGGTTTAATTATTAATGGATCTTTTTTATCTGAAAAAAACACTCCAAAATAATGACCATCATGATCCCATTTAAAATTAGACGTATTATATACATCTCCTCTTTTTGTTTGATTTGAACTTAAATCTACATATCGATCAAAAATCATCGAGTCTGCGAAACAATCATAAATACCGTATTCAAATTTCTCTTGAACATTGTATTGCTCAAATTCTTCTACTAATAAATTTTCTAAAATTATTGGGTTTATTGTGTCATAAAAACTAACAACAAAATAATTAGGTGTTATTTGTTGAACAGGTTCAAGATATAATTCTGTTAATTCTGCATTTAAAGAGATTAATTTATCTCTGACATTAACTAGAGAAAGTGTGACTAAATAATCGAATTGTTCTTTTTTTAATGCAATGTTTTTTTTTTGAATTTTAACCTGATTTTTTTGAACTAATATTTCTTTGTTTATCCAAAAACCTTGATTTATTAACACACCTGCTAGCGCAATTGAAGCTGAGAAAATAATGTATCTAATATGTTTACTTTTCATTCATTTTAAAGATAATAAGAAGCTTGTTTATTTTACAATATAATGCAATAAAAAAAAGCCCCGATAAATCGAGGCTTTTAAGAATGGTTAAAGTGTTTTTACATCATTCCTGGCATACCACCTGGCATACCACCACCCATTGGCATAGCAGGTTCTTCACCTGGTTCGTCAGCAATTACACATTCAGTTGTAAGTAACATAGACGCAATAGATGCAGCATTTTCAAGTGCAATTCTTGAAACTTTTGTAGGATCAATTACACCTGATTTGAAAAGGTTTTCATATGTTTCAGTTCTAGCATTGAATCCATAATCTTTTTTACCCTCTTTTACTTTTTGCACTATAACAGCTCCTTCACCACCTGCATTTGCAATAATGGTTCTTAAAGGTTCTTCAATTGCTCTTTTAACAATCTTTATACCTGTATTTTCATCTTCGTTTAAACCGCTTTTTTCGTTTAATGCTTCTGCAGCTCTAATGTAGCCTATTCCACCACCAGGTATAATTCCTTCTTCAACAGCAGCTCTAGTTGCAGCTAATGCATCATCTACACGATCTTTCTTCTCTTTCATTTCAACTTCAGTAGCAGCACCTACATAAAGAACAGCAACTCCACCAGCCAATTTAGCTAACCTTTCTTGAAGTTTTTCTTTATCATAATCAGAAGTTGTTGTTTCAATCTGAGCTTTTATTTGGTTAGTTCTAGCTAAGATATCTTCTTTAGCACCAGCTCCATTTATTACAGTAGTATTGTCTTTGTCGATTTCAATCTTTTCACAAGTACCCAACATGTCTAATGTTGCGTTTTCAAGTTTAAAACCTCTTTCTTCAGAAATCATTGTACCACCAGTAAGAATTGCGATATCTTCAAGCATTGCTTTTCTTCTATCTCCGAATCCGGGAGCTTTAACAGCAGCAATTTTTAATGAACCTCTAATTTTGTTTACCACTAAAGTAGCTAATGCTTCACCATCAACATCTTCAGCAATAATTAATAATGGATTTCCAGATTGAGCTACTGGTTCGAGTATTGGAAGAAGATCTTTCATGTTAGAAATCTTCTTGTCAAAAATTAAAATGTGTGGATTTTCTAATTCAGCAATCATTTTCTCTGCATTAGTGACAAAGTAAGGCGATAAATAACCTCTGTCAAATTGCATACCTTCAACTGTTTTAACTTCAGTTTCTGTACCTTTTGCTTCTTCAACAGTGATTACACCATCATTACCAACAACTTTCATAGCTTCAGCAATTAGCGAACCAATTGCTTCGTCATTATTTGCAGATATTGTCGCTACTTGTTTAATTTTATCATTATCTGAACCTACTTCTTGAGATAGTTTTTTAAGCTCTGTAACAACAGTACTAACAGCTTTGTCAATTCCTCTTTTTAAATCCATTGGATTAGCTCCTGCGGCAACATTTTTAAGACCAGTGCTTATTATTGCTTGGGCTAATACAGTTGCAGTGGTAGTTCCATCTCCAGCGATATCATTTGTTTTAGAAGCAACTTCTTTAACCATCTGAGCGCCCATGTTTTCTACTGCATCTGCTAATTCAATTTCTTTAGCCACAGTTACACCATCTTTAGTTATTTGAGGTGCACCAAATTTTTTGTCAATAACAACATTTCTTCCTTTAGGTCCTAGTGTTGCTTTAACAGCATTTGCAAGAGCATCAACACCTTTTTTAAGTCGATCTCTAGCGTCTATTTCAAATACAATTTCTTTTGCCATTTTTTCTTATTATTTATTATTCTACAATTGCAAATATGTCACTTTCCCTCATGATAAGGTAGTCACTTCCTTCTATTTTGATTTCAGTTCCGCTGTACTGACCGTACAATACAGTATCTCCTTCTTTCACAGTTAAAGGTTCATCTTTTTTACCATTACCAGCAGCAATGATTTTACCTTGTTTAGGCTTTTCTTTAGCTGTGTCAGGAATAATAATTCCTCCAGCAGTTTTTTCTTCAGCTGCTGCAGGTTCAATTATAACTCTATCAGCAAGTGGTTTTACATTTATAGACATATTATTTATGTATTTAATTATTCGATTTAATATTTATAGTATATCAATTGTCATATTTTATGCCAATTGAATTAGATTGTGAATATTAGGTCATTCTGTCTCTTAGATTGATGTTATTTAAAAGACATGTCATATCTAAATGACACACTGACATTTAAAAGGGATTATTTTTCTGAACTAGGTTCTGCAGGAAAAGGGTTTATTGGTCCATTTTCTAATGTTGATACATTTTCAATGTTGGTACTATCTATTGTGTCAGCGCTTCCAAAATTAACTGCTGTTAAAAGGCTAAGTACTCCAATTACACAAGCAAGTATCCATGTAACTTTTTCAATTGTTTCCGTAGATTGAGAAACGCCACCAAGCTGATTGGCATTGCCAAATGTAGAATCTAATCCACCACCTTTAGAATTTTGTATTAAAACAATAAGAATTAATAATACTGCTGCTAAAATTGTAATAATCATTAATACTGAACTCATGCTTATATTTTTTACTTGTAATTACTTTTTTCCTGAATAAATCTTATTCGGCTTGCAAAGAAAGTATTTTTTTCTGGAAATTTCAAAATCAACATCTCATATATTTGAATTGCCTTTGGATAATTGCCTTGTTTTACATGTATTTCAGCCAATGTTTCAGTAACAAATTCTTCGCTATCAACTATGCTTAATTTTGCACTTTCAATAGGGGAAAAGAACAGTTGTTTCCCCTTTGTTTTCTTGCCGGAAATATAATTGTCAATTAGCTGCTCACTTTCTAATATATTATTTTTATTATTTTGCTCATTTAATGGAAGTAACCAGTTTAATAACGGCATTTCTTGTTTAGATAAATCAATATCGGAAGTTTCTGCCTTGTTTTCTGTTTTTTGTTTTGAAAGGTCTGCATCTAATTCAACTTCTTTTTGAATGCTCAAGTTAATTGCTGCTGATAAAATGTTTTTTTCTAATTCGATTAGCTGAGGGTCGTCATTTTTTATTGGAATAATTGAAGAGTCCCTTTCTGTGTCTTGAATTACAGTTTTAATTTTTTCTATTAATGCAGGCCGATGAATGTATTTGTACAACACCAACCTATCTGAAATTGTGAAAGCTGCTTTTTCAAGTTGAGAATGATATTTAATATCATTATTTATGTGATATGCTTTTGCCAACAAAGAATTAATTAAACCTGAAAAGGGATGTTTATTTGCTAATTCTTTTAAAGAAGATAATTGTTCATTAGAAAAATTAGCAGGATGTTTAATTAAATCTGCGATATTTTTTTTTGTTAATGCTACCATTCTCCACCAAATGCTTTATCAAATATATCTTGAGTTAATTGATAATTTAAACTTTCGATCAAAGATTCTTCAATCGAATTAAAATCTTCAGTTGAGTTATAATCCACAAATGCTGAAACTCTGTGTTTTGACAACCCTACACTATCAATTTTAGTGAAATATTCGTCTACAAATACGGACATTGTTAGTCTGTTTTGTGCAGCAGTTTCACTACCCGCTTGAATATTTATTGGAGATATTTTGTATTCTTTAATTGCTCCAGAGAAAATGATGTCTCCATCTTCTGATACTAAGTTCAATGATGTTTGAGCTTGCATTAAATCTCTAAGACTTTCTGTAAACAAAGAACTTACTATTGAGCTGGAAAGAGGGGAGGTGTTCTCAAAAAAATCAATTTGTATCGTACTTGCAGGAATTTCTTTTTGATTTCCTTTTCCAGCAGGTTTTAGACTAAATTGAGGCAATGCACAACTGTTTAATAAAGCGATAAAAATGATATTTATTTTAAATAAGTTCAAATTATTTATGGATGTCGTATTCTTTAATTTTTCTATATAGTGTTCTTTCAGAAATTCCTAATTCTAAAGCAGCATTTTTTCTTCTTCCATTGTGTTTTTCAAGTGCTTTAATTATGAGTTCCTTTTCTCTTTCTTCCAAAGATAAAGATTCTTCAATTTCAACATTTTCTTGAATTGCTTCGGGGTATTCAAAATTTGCTTGAGGTTTTGCAGTAGTAATGTTGTATTTTTCAATGGCGTTTGAATCGTTAGTTTCACTCTCCATCTCTTTGTTTAGTTTGGTTATGATTTCGGTTTTTTCATTTGTGCTTAATGAAGATTCATTCTTCATTAAATGAACAATCGTTTGTTTCACTTCATTGATGTCTTTTTTCATATCAAAAAGCACCTTATAAAGTAAATCTCTTTCAGAAAAATCTGAGTTAGAATTATTTTTTTCTCTAACAACCATAGGTAAGTTATTAGACGCTCCGTTAATAGGAAGGTATTTCAAAAGTGTTTCAGCATCTAAATGTCTTTCTTTTTCAATT
>JAQWSL010000052.1 GCA_029243225.1 Flavobacteriales bacterium | reverse complement strand
CTCATTAAACGTTCTTAGTCAATACAAAGCAAAAATTGAACTTAATGAGGGTGTCAAAGCTTATGAAAATGGTGAATACCTAAAAGCGCAAGAACATTTTGAAAATTCATTTTCTGAAAATCCAGCTTACACAAAAGCAATATTTAACGCTGGAAACGCTGCTTACTTAAATGGTGATTTTGAAGCTGCTAGAGATTTCTATAATAAATACATTGGTTCAAAAGAAAATAAATTTGAACGTGCTGAAGCTTTACATAACATTGGAAATAGTTATTTGAAAAATTTTAAAGAAAAAAAAGACGAAAACAGTTTAATTGAAAGCATTAATTATTTTAAAAAATCTCTTAGAGAGAATCCAAATGATCAAGAAACTAGATATAATTTAGCTTATGCTTTAAACCAACTTCAACAAAATAAAGAAGATAACCAGCAACAAGACGAAAATAAAGATCAAGATAAAAAAGATCAAGATAAAAAGGATCAAGACAAGAAGGATCAAGAGCAAAAAGATCAGGAGCAAAAAGATCAGGAGCAAAAGAAAGATAATGAAGAAGGAAAAGACGATAAAGAAAAAGAGGAAGAGAAAAAAGGAGAAATGTCTAAAAAACAAATCGAAAAAAACTTAGATGACATTAACAACGAGGAAGAAAAAATATTATTAAAAGTAAATCGTCAAAAAGGAGACAAAAAGAAAACCACAAATCAGGTAAAAGATTGGTAAATAATGACAGTTAATAAATCAACATATTTTTTTATTGCTTTTATATGTTTCTCATTAATAAGAGTTAATGTTGTTTCGCAAGGTTTTAACATTAAAACTTTTGTTAGTGACAATCAAATAAAGAACAATGAGTACGTTAAATTTACTATTGAGTCAAATAAAAAAGTAAAAATTAATTCGCCAAATTTAAATGACTTTAACATTGTACAAGGGCCTTACTCTAGCTCATCAAGTTCTGTTTCAATCACCAATGGAAAAATAAATAAAATAGAAACATATTCAATAACCTATTTACTTTCGCCAAATAAATCTGGGAAACTTACCATTTCTCCTGCAACAGCAAGTTATAACGGAAAGGATTATAAATCAAACTCAATTGAAATTACAGTTGGCCCTTCAAAGCAGAATAACTCATCAACCAATAGAAAACCGACTAAAAACACTAATCTATTTGCTAAAATAAATTTAAGTAAAAAGAACACTTATATGGGTGAAAACATCTTGGTTACATATAAGATATATACAAGATACAACAGGTTGCAAATCATTGACTTAGATTACCCTATGACAAATGGCTTTTGGAATGAAGAAATTAAAACTCCAGGAAATGGTTGGCCTCAAAAGCAAGAAGTCATTAATGGTTTACCATACATAGTACTTACTTTAAAAAAAGAAATTATTTCACCTCAAAAAACAGGAGAACTAACAATACCACCAATAGAGACAAAAGTTCTCATAAATCAAGATTTTTTCAACCGTGGAACAGAAAAAACAATTAGAAGTAATAGTGTTAAAATCAATGTCAAACCGTTCCCTAATGGAGCCCCGGAAAACTTTAATGATCAAATTGGTAAAAATTATAAATTAAACGTTAAATATTCTGTAAATGAATTAAAAGTTGACGAACCACTTGATGTTACCATCGAAATTAGTGGGAATGGTAATTTAAAACAGTTACAACTTCCAGAAATAGTATATCCTTCAGATTTTGAAGTATTTCCATCAGAGAATAAAGAGCTAATTAAAATTACAACTAAAGGCGTTTCCGGTAAAAAAATATTACAACAATTGTTGATCCCTAGACATCATGGCGATTTCACAATACCCGAAATAGAGTTCACTTATTTTGATTTAAGCACAAAAAACTATAAGACTTTAAAAAAACCTGCTAAAACCATTAAAGTTCAAAAATCTGATGGGGGAAATTCAACTATTTCAAGTGTGAGACAAAATAACCAAGAGGAAGTTGTTTTAATAAATAACAACATCAGACACATAGAAAGTAATTCTAAATTAAGTTTAAATGAACAACCTCTTTTTGGAACATACAGCTATTGGTTATTGTTGGCAAGTCCAGCATTAATATTTAGTTTACTGTTTTTATATGTTAATTATCGTAAACAAAATTCCAACCCTGAACTTATCGCAAGAAAAAAAGCTGGAAAACAACTTGAAAAAAGGTTTGAAGTAGCTGAAAAAGTGTTAAATGAAAACAAAACTGATGAATTCTATCAGGAACTATACAGTGCTTGGTTAAATTATCTATCATTAAAATTTAAAATCCCTATTTCTAATCTAAACAAAGAATCTATAATCAATGCTTTCAAAGAATCGAAAGTCCCTGAAAATATTATTAAAAAAATAAATCAAATATTAGAAGAATGTGAATCAGCAAAATACGCTCCATTAAGCAATGAAGATTCAAACAAAACATTAAAAGAAAGTAAAAGTATTATTAATGAAATTGAAGCTTATGCTAAAGTTTAAATTAAGTATCATATTATTTGTTTGTTTTTTAAATTCATATGGAAATTCAAGCTTCAATTCTGACTCTCTTTTTGAGCAGGCAAATCTTTCATATGAAGATGGCAATTACATTGAAGCCAATAAAGGATATTTAGCATTAAAAGACAAGGGTTATTATTCTCTAGAATTATTTCTGAACTTAGGTAATTCCTACTTCAAATTAGACAGTATTCCTCAAGCAATATTATCATTTGAAAAAGGATTAAAAATTGCTCCTGGCGATAAAAACCTAATACATAATTTAAAAATTTGCAACTCTATAATAAAAGATAAATTTGTTGTTAAAGAATCCATTCACATAACAGATTGGATTTATGTTTTTTTAGGTAAATCCACGAATTATTGGTCTATATCTTCAATAATTTTAATGCTAGTTTGTTTTACCTTTTTAACATTATTTCTTTTCTCTGATAGTAAGACACTTAAAAAAGCAACTTTTTATACTTCAATTGCAACATTTATTATTTCATTATTTACTGTATATTTCGCGTGGTTGAGCAATGACAAGTTACAAGACACTAATTATTGCATTCTTTTCACTCCTCATGTATGGATTAAAGCAGAACCATCAATAAATGCTGAAAACAATTACAAACTTCACGAAGGAAGTAAGATGAAAATAATAGATGAAAATACAAAATGGTTAGAAATTTCTTTTGATGAAAAAATTGGATGGATAGAGAAAAAAGATGTTAAGAGAATCTAATAAATGAATAAATGACTAAAAAAGAGAAAGTAAAATACGTTATTGATCAACTAGAAAGTCTCTACCCTACAACTCCAATTCCATTAGATCATACAAACACCTACACTTTACTTATTGCTGTGCTTCTTTCTGCTCAATGTACAGACGAAAGAGTTAACAAAATCACTCCTAAATTATTTAGCAGAGCAAATACACCACTTAAAATGGCAAAATTGGATGTTGATGAGATAAGGTCTATTATTAGACCATGTGGACTATCTCCAAGGAAATCTAAAGCCATAAGTGAGCTTTCTAAAATTCTTATAGCTAAATACAATGGAAATGTTCCAAACAGCTTTGAGCTATTAGAAGAACTTCCAGGTGTTGGACACAAAACAGCATCTGTTGTAATGAGTCAGGCATTTAATGTACCTGCATTTCCTGTTGATACTCACATTCATAGATTACTTTATAGATGGGGATTTACAAATGGCAAGAATGTAGTTCAGACTGAGAAAGATGCTAAAAGACTTTTCCCTGAATCTCTTTGGAACAAATTACACCTTCAAATTATATTTTATGGAAGAGAGTATTCACCCGCAAGAGGAAGTAAAAAAGAAAAGGATTTTATTACATCAACTATAGGTAGAAAAAATGACCCCTATTTAAAAAATCACTAGCAACTAATAAATTTTAGTTTAAATACATTTCAAACAGTTTTAGTATTCTTTTATACTCATCTAACCAGCTAGCACTTTCCTTAAATCCGTGTGCTTCTATAGGGAAAACTGCCAATTCCCAATCATCTTTTTCTAGCTCAATGAAACGTTGAGACAACCTAATAACATCCTGAAATTGAACATTACCATCAACAACACCATGTAACATTAATAATGGGTCAGTTAAACCCTCTGCAAAATAAATTGGAGAGCTCTGAACGAATGCAATACTGTCTTCTTTTGGAGTATTGAGAATATTTGATGTGTATTCATGATTATAATGTGCCCAATCAGTTACAGAACGAAGAGCTGCACCACATGCAAATTTCCCTGGCTCTGTTAATAAAGCCATTAAAGTAATGAAACCACCATAGCTTCCACCATAGATACCTATTCTATTAGAATCTATTTCATGCTCTTTAATGAGGTACTCTCTTCCAGAAAGTTGATCATTTAAATCCCAACCACCCATGTGTCTATAAATAGCTGTTCTCCAATCTCTACCATATCCTTCAGAAGCTCTATAGTCAATATCTAAAACAATGTATCCTTTCTCGTTTAAAAGATGATGAAACATGTACTCTCTATAATACCCACTCCACCAATTATGTGCATTTTGTAAATAACCAGCTCCATGAACAAAAATTACCGCAGCTCCATTTCTATTTTTTAATAAGGGCTTATAAATTCTAGCTGGAACAGAAACCCCATCCATCCCTTTAAAGTTTACTATTTCTGGTTTTTTCCAATTATACTTATCAAATTCTTTTGTTTTAGAATTAGTAATTTGAGTGTTGTTAGAATTAGAAGAATTTTCAGCAATAAATAGCTCCCAAGGCTCATTCTTTGATGAGTATAAAAAAGCAATATTTTTTTCATCTGGTGAAACCTCTACATCATAATTCCCATCATTTTCTAGAATAGGAATTAATTCATTATTCTTCCAATTTAAATGATAAAAATTCCTATTCCCTAGATGTGTTTTATTTAATGTTAAATAAAATACATCTCCATTAATTGAGAGTTTTGGCTTTCTAACTTCATATTCACCTTTGGTTAAAGCTTTTATCTTTAGATTCTTAATTGAACACATGTATAAATGTGAAAAACCTGTTTTTTCAGACTGATACCAAATGGCATTGTCGTTATCCATCCACCCCATATTTCCATTAACACCATTCCACCCTGAAATTCCAGGTCCTCCTACCCAAGCTTCATCATGCTGATGATCTATTTCTTTTAGTTCAGCAGTATTTAAATCTAAAATAGTAATCCACCTGTCTTTATTGTCATATGATTTTATCTCTACAATAGCCTTATCTCCGTTTTTATTAAATATTGGATCATGATAAATTACATTTTTTGGATTATCTAGTTTATTTAAAAAATCAACATTAACGTAATCTCTAATAAAAGAAGGTCGATCAAAAACTCCTGACAGATGATCAATTGAAATAAGTAAAGAAGAATCAGTTTCTAAATTATAAAGAAATAAATCATGTTTATCATCTGGTCTACCTACTTTTGGTCGTGCGTTAATTGAAGAAGACCAACCGTTTTTAGAAACATAATTCTCAACATGAGTATATTTTTGTTTAGTAAATTCAGAAATTAAATAAATTAATGCATTTTCATTTGGTGATACAAACACTTCTTCAAAGTCACCATTTGCATATTTAACAGGTTTTCTTTTCCAAGCAGTTTGTTTTTCTCTAATAATTCTATTTCTTTTTTTTGTGTTTTCAGCAACATTATAATAATCAAAGAGCTCTTTTTGTTGTTCAATTAAGTAATCCTCTTGCTCATTTTCAATCTTCGTATTCTCTTTTTTTTCAAACCTTACTAATTCTTTAAAAAGAGAAGTTTTAGTA
The DNA here is from genome assembly GCA_029243225.1 of Flavobacteriales bacterium. Lineage (GTDB taxonomy): Bacteria > Bacteroidota > Bacteroidia > Flavobacteriales_D > Parvicellaceae. The sequence goes on along the minus strand of JAQWSL010000052.1, from coordinate 8,152 downwards.
TCTATAAAGCAAAGTGAATTATTTCTAGTAAAATATACTCTATTTGGATTATTTACTAAATGAACAGTATGTATTCGATCATAAGACTCATATAACACTGTTGGTTTATTTTCGTTTGCTACCCATTTTAAAACCCTACCGTCTTTAGCATATACATAAAAATCAGTAGCTGAATGTTTAACCACTCCTCTGTTGGGCAAAAATGTTAATGAACTATCTGGAAGTTTTACAGCTTCATTATTTGAAATGTAATAATATTCAGAAACATTATTGCTATTAGGATTCCATTTAAAAGCAACTTTTCCATTAGGTAACCAAAAATGATCTTCAGGCCAATGACCTATAAAGTCTTTGCCTTTCATAATATCTTGCAGTTGTAGCTGACCAAAAGAAAAAAATGAAAAACTAAAAAAGAAAAGAATGGTTAAAATTATTTGTTTCATTACACAAAATTTTACGTAAGTATAATGAAAAGAGCCGCTAAAGCGGTTCTAATTAATATTTAATTATTGAATAAATAGATAACACCATTTAATCTAACAACTACTTCCTCTTTATCAGACAAATATGTATTCATTTTAGCACTTTGATTATTACTTATTTTAAAATATTCTGGACTAAATTTTTTGATATTTATTGCAGTCACAATTTCTTTTTCTGAAACAGTACTTTCAACCCATAAATTATTGTAATGATAAAAGGTTTTAGAACCTATTTTCCGAATATTACGAACTTCAACTGACATTCCAGCTTCATCTTCATAAGAAATAATTTCAGCAGATCCATCTGCAATTATTGAAGGAGTCCTGGCCATTTTATTTTTTTGAGCTCTTAACACATTAGCCTGCTCTCCAACAACATAATCTAACATTTCTAATTCTTGAACACTTTCTTGAATTAAAAAATCTTGTTCTACAGCGAACATTTCTTCTTTTGCTAAATATGCTGTATATGGTGTTAAAATTCCGTGTTTTTTACTTAAAGTCACCAATTCGTCTATCCATTCTTTTTGCTGACCATTAAGATCAATCTGATCAATTAAAAAACCTACTCTTCTTGAAGCCCATATTTTCTCTATGTAATTATTTACCCCTAGATCTTTTTCAGATTCAAAATCAATTTCATAATTAAAGGTTTTTACTTTACCCTCAATTTTTCCAGAAATCGTTAAAGTACTCTTACCAGGCCTGTTATATTTTCCAACCCATATTAGCTGACTTCCCGAGAATAAATCTGGAAGTTTTTCTGGATAAGTAGTTCGAACATCTGTATTATTGAACCTAATACTTATATCTGTCATTACAGGGCTACTAATGTTATTGTAGAGCTCAGATACAGAATTTTCAATATCTTCATGAGGTTTAACATAGGATGTTAAACCACCATTCATTGAAGACAATCTTTCTAGTAATCTAGCGTTAACGTCATTTCCTACACCGAAAGAAAAAATTCTAGCTTTGTTAGCATTTGCTTTTAATACGTTCTGAGCTATTTTTATTTCATTTTTTTCACCAGAAGTTGCTAATCCATCAGTGAGAAAAATAATATAATTGGGGTTTGTAGAATTTGTAAATAATTTCATCGCTTTAGTTAGTGCGTCATTTATATTGGTACCTCCCCCAGATGATATAGTTGAAACATAATGCAATGCTTCATTTTTTTCTGTTTGTCCATAAGTTTGATTTTCATTTTTATACAATTGAACTCTATCATCATAAGTTATAATGTTGAATTGATCTCCAATATTTAAATTTTTCATTACAAATGACAATGCTTTTTTAGATTGTTCAATTTTCTTCCCAGCCATTGAACCGGATTTATCCAAAACAAAGACAATGTTTTTTTTACTAACGCTCTCTGTGTTTAATTCAACTGAGGGACTAGCCATTAGCATAAAATACCCCTCCTGGTTTCTGTCTGGCTTATAACTAAGAACAGCAGCTCCAACATCGCTATCTTCCAAAGTATAAAAAAATTTAAAATCGTTCTCAGGTAAAGAATTTAATGCCTCAAAATTTATTTCAGCATAGTTTTTAGTGCTTTGATTTACATTAATAGAATATAAAGGGCTATAAATGTTGTTAATTTCTTTATTTGACTGAATATTGGCATGAAAACTTACTTTTTCCAAAGCTTTTTTTGAGAATTTTTGAGTTCCAAGAGGATAAGAAAACCCAATAGAATTATTCTTTTTCTTACACAACTGAGTATAAGTAACAGATATTTCTCTTTCTTCTCCAATTGCTACAGGAAAAACACTTGTTTTAAATAATCCATAACCAGCATATTGCATTAAAGCAGGATCTTTTTTTCTAGAGACAATAGATTGGTAAATTTGTCGAGCATCTTCCTTTTTCATTAATTCTCCAGGTACTTCCTCTCCATTAACCATCATCATAAAATTTTGAACTACACCATCGTTAGGTAATGGAAAGAATAATTCCACTTCTAAATCCCTTTTACCAGGATTAAAAATTGTTTGTGTAACTCTAACTTCTGCAAGTTGATTTTTGATTTGAGCATCAATATGGATTTCTTTTACAATATATGAGTTACCAACAGATAATTGATCTGGATTATAACCTGACATGTTTTGAGTGGATTTATCAAATGCAGAGCTAGTAATTGCCATTTGAGCTTTAAAATTTAAAATAAAAATAAATGTGATACTAAGGAGAATTAACTTTTTCATAATTGTTTTTTCTATTTAATACATGACAAGTTAAATTCCGTTCATTATTGATGTTTCTTTTTATAAATTTGTGCACCATGTCTTCAAGGATTAACATAAAAAATAAAAAAGCACGATTTGAGTTCGAATTCATTGAAACCTATACTACTGGGATTGTATTAACGGGTACTGAAATAAAATCAATTAGAGCTAGTAAAGCCAGTATTGCTGAATCATATGGAGTAATGGTAAACAGTGAAATCATAATTAGAAACATGTATGTCCAAGAATACGAGAATGGGACTCACTACAACCACGAAACAAGAAGAGACAGAAAACTTTTATTAAACAGAACAGAGTTAAATAAAATAGAAAGAAAAATAAAATCTAAAGGGCTTACTCTAGTTCCAGTTAGTCTATTTATTAATAACAAAGGATTAGCTAAACTAGAAATCGCACTAGCTAAAGGAAAAAAAATACACGACAAAAGAGAAGATTTAAAACAAAAAGATGCAAAAAGAGAGATGGACAGAAGACTTAAGTAATTGATTTAAAACCAGTTATTTAGAACTATATACTTAAATATTTAATCCAAGAACTTTGTCTATAGTATTAAAAGAAACATAATGATAGTTTCCTCTAGCCTTTTCATATATACTTATAGCCCTTTCTTTTCCTTCTGGTGTTGCAGCTAAAGCAGTATATAAGGGTTCCAAAAATTTTCTTCTGCCTATTCTAGTTAAGAATTTTTCCAATGCAGCATCAATTCCTCGATAATTAAAACGAATACTTTGCTCAAACCAGGCAGCCAATATTTCTGAATTACCACTTTGCGTTAATTTGAATTTGTCATCAATTAATTTCATTTGCTCTGAAGTTGTTTCAGGATTTAGTTTTCGAATAAAATGTAACCATTCATGAGTAGACCAATTAGATGCATGAATTAAATTAACATCTGAACTTTTATGAAAACTTACTAAACCTTTGTCTACATCGTTAAAACGCTCACAAACAATAGAAGGACAATTATTTGGTAAACCAGGTTCATACACCCACTGCTCTACATTTAGAACAATGTCATTAGGAACAAGCAAATTATCATTAAGGTATTGAACGAAATATTCTGTGACAATGGTTTGAAATTTATGATTATTGAAATAATCTTTTAGAAATACATCAAATTTATCTCTTCCGACAGTTTCTTCAATTAACCTTAAAAAGAAATAACCTTTCTCATAAGCTATGTCAGACATACCTTCATCTGGATGTAATCCATTAAGCTTAAGCTTTAAAAGTTGTAAATCAGGTTTAAGAGCAATTATAGATCCTTGCAAATCTTGGTAACCCAATAAAGCTAGCATTTCTACATAATCTTTACCATACAAAGACTCCATTATTCTACGTTCAAAATAGACAGTGAAACCCTCGTTTAACCAAAAATCATCCCAAGTAGCATTAGTTACTAAGTTACCACTCCAAGAATGAGCTAATTCGTGAGCTATTAGAGCTGTTAAACTTTTATCACCCGCAATAATAGTTGGAGTAGCAAATGTCAACCTTGGATTCTCCATTCCTCCAAATGGAAAACTAGGTGGAAGCACAATCACATCATACCTGTCCCACTGGTAGTCACCATATAATTCTTCTGCTGCAGTTACCATTTGCCCCATATCTTCAAGTTCATAAGCACAGTCTTCAAGCATTGTTTTCTCAGCATAAACACCAGTTCTTTCATCAATTGGAGCAAACACCAAATCACCAACTGCTAATGCTATTAAATAACATGGAATGGGTTGAGGCATGTTAAAATTGTAAGAATTACTTTCATTTCTTTCTACAGGATTAGAGGCACTCATTACCGCCAACATACCCTCAGGAACTTTAACATTTGCAGAATAAGTAATTCTCAACCCTGGTGTATCCTGAATCGGAATCCAACTCCTAGTGAAAATAGATTGGCCTTGTGTATACATAAAGGGAGAAACTTTTCCATCAGTTTGCTCTGGCATCAACCAATCTAAAGCCTCAGTTTTATCAGTTGTATTGTAATGAATTGTTACAGATTTAACATCAGAGTCTATATCTATAATTAAAGGAGTCCCTAACAACTCATCAACCTTGCCATAAGCAAAAGAAGCCGTTTCTCCATTATCATATTCAATGTATTCTATAAATAAATTTTTACTATCTAGAATAAAATGATTTTCGTTGTTGGGATTTAAAATCTCATGCGTTACTGAGCCTGATACTATTTTTTTTGTAAAATCAACTTCAATATCTAAATGTATGTGCGAAGAAGAAACCGATTTATAATTTGAGAGAGTGTGCATGTCAATTATAGTTGAGTCTATTGAAGACATAGTTTCTGAGACATCCTGTTGAGTTGCTTTAGAACTACAAGCACTAAGAACAATTAAACAGATTAAAAGAAAAGATTTAGTAAGGAATTTCATAGAAAGTGTTAATTAAACACAAATGTACTATTCTGAATGAGAATACAAAAAATCTAAATAATCAAACTCACTCAATGTATTGGTATGTTAATATGTATTTGAATAACATTTTTTTCATTCAGAAAAAATATGTTACATTCGGATACAAATTTTTTAAATATTAAAATATGTCTGCAGAAGGAAATAACAATGTAGTAAGTAAACAAGAGAGAACAATTCTAGGTCATCCTGAAGGATTATTCGTTCTTTTCTTTTCAGAAATGTGGGAACGTTTCTGCTATTACGGTATGAGAGTATTGTTGATTTTATTCTTAACAAAATCTTTGATGAAAGGAGATACTGAAGCCAGTTTAATCTATGGAGCCTACTGTGCTCTAGTATATGCTGCACCTGTGCTTGGCGGCAGAATGGCTGATATGTTTTTAGGGTACAGGTACGCAATTTTATTAGGTGCTGTTTTAATGTCTATAGGTGAATTCCTTATTCTAGGAGGAAATGAACAGTTTCTTCTTATCGGCATGGGAGCAATTATTATTGGTAATGGTTATTTCAAAGCAAACATCTCTACCATTGTTGGTAAACTTTATAAAGATGGAGATGAAAGAAGAGATTCTGGATTTACCATTTTCTATATAGGAATTAATGTTGGTGCTCTTCTTGCAACTACTGTCGTTGCATATGTTGGGGAGGTTTACGGTTTTAAATGGGGTTTTGGTCTAGCAGGAATAGGCATGCTTCTAGGAATGTTTATATTTTGGGCTGGAAGAAAGAGATATGAAGGAACACCAGGGCTAGATATTAGAGAGGCTGGTAAAGAAAAAATTGGTCCTTTAACAAAAGTACAAGCCATTACTTTAGGCTCACTTGCTTTAATACCTCTTTGTTATGTACTAATACTAAAGAATGTTTTCATTATGGACTTATCTATGATAGGTTTATCTACTGAGGCAAGTATTCCATTAATGACAATTCTTTTAACATCTTTATTTGTTTTAGTTGCCATTAATTTAATTAAAAAAGGAGTTGCCTCTGGCCCTATATGGAGAGATAGAATGATTGCATTAGTCATTTTTATGGTAATAAACATTATTTTCTGGGCTTGCTTTGAACAGGCAGGAACATCACTTACGCTTTTTGCAGATAGAAATGTAGCTAGAGAAATTTTAGGATGGACAATGCCAGCTGCTATGACTCAATTCTTTAATCCATTTTTCATAATTGTGTTTGGTTCTATTTTCTCTATGATGTGGGTTAAGCTTTCTAAAATTGGTAAAAACCCGAGTATTCCTATGAAATTTTCATTAGGTATTCTTCAATTGGGATGTGGTTTTTTAATAACTATTGTCGGGCTTCAATTTCAAGTTGAGTATCAAGTTCCTTTATTAACATTAGTATTTCTTTACCTTTTACATACAACAGGAGAACTTTTCTTATCTCCTATTGGATTATCTATGGTCACTAAATTAGCTCCTAAGAACATAGCTGGTACAGCCATGGGAGGTTGGTTCTTAAGCTTTGCTATTGCCAATTATGTTGCCGGTGCTATCGCTACTTTAACAGGGGGTGAAGAAGGTGGAGCTGAATTAACTTTAGATGAAGGCCTAACTAAGTATGTTGACACTTTTGCAACTCTTGGCTATGTTCTTATTGGATTTTCAATTTTAATTGCTCTATTAAGAAAGCCTTTAAATAAACTAATGCATGGAGTAAGTTAGTTATTTTATAAATTTAAAAACTTTAAAAGCTCCATAAAATGTGGGGCTTTTTTTTATACAATTTTACCAGGGTTCAATAAATTATTTGGATCGAAAACTTTTTTAATACTTCTCATTAATTCCAGCTCTACTTCCTTAAAAGGAATATTCATATACTGCTTTTGTACCAATCCAATACCATGTTCTCCAGAAAGTGTTCCTCCTAATGATACTGTTAATTCAAAAATTTCTCTAATTGCCAATGGCAGCTCAATTTCCCATTGCTCGCTAGTAAGTTCACCTTTAAGTATATTTACATGTAGATTTCCATCTCCAGCATGACCATAGCAAACAGACTTAAATCCATACCTATTTCCTATTTCTTTTACTCCTTGCAGTAGATTAGGGAGCATAAATCGAGGCACAACTGTATCTTCTTCCTTATAAACGCTATTTGCTTTTATAGCCTCTCCTATTCTCCTTCTTATAAACCAGAGCTGATCTTTTTGAGCTTGATCTTCGGCAAATAAAATATTTTCATCACAATTGTGTTTTTCAACTACTTCAACTATTTGCTGAATATCTTCAAACAAAAGAGCTTCATTATTTCCATCTACTTCTACAAGTAACAATGCTTCAACATCGTTTTTCATTTCTAGCTGAGCATCTTCAATAAATTTAATGGTCCAATCTACAGCAAACCGCTCCATAAATTCTAAAGCAGACGGAGTTATACCAGCCTTAAATATTGCAGCTACAGCAGAACAAGCATCAATTGCAGATTTAAAAGGAACTAATATTAATTTATTCAGCTTAGGATGAGGAAGTAATTTTAAAGTGGCTTGGGTAACAATACCCAATGTTCCTTCACTACCAACCATCAACTGAGTAAGGTTATAACCTGTAGAATTTTTCAAGGTATTGGCTCCAGTTTGAATAATTTCACCACTAGGAAGAACAACTTCCAAGTTTAATACAAAGTCTTTTGTTACGCCATATTTAAGTGCTCTAGGCCCACCACTGTTTTCTGCAATATTCCCTCCTATAAAACAACTACCTTTACTGGCTGGATCAGGAGCATAATACAACCCTTTTTTTGCTACCTCATCTTGCAACACTTGAGTAATAACACCAGGCTGAACTATTACTTGAAAGTTATCTTCGTCAATAGAAATAATTTTATTGAACCTTTCCAAGGAAAGACCTATACCACCGTGAATAGAAAGACAACCTCCGCTTAAACCAGTTCTTGCTCCAATTGGAGTAACTGGGACATTATACAATTTGGACAATTTCATGATTTCAGAAACCTGCTCTTTTGTATAAGGTTTAAC
>JAQWSL010000039.1 GCA_029243225.1 Flavobacteriales bacterium | reverse complement strand
CTTATTACTCAACAATTAGAAATAGTAAAGCTTGAAATATTAAAAGAATTAAGACACAATAAAGACATTAACTATTCAGGTTTAGCTGCATTAAAAATTCAGGTTGAATTATTAAAGCTAGAAAATTTCAACAGTGCCATTTATAGCTCTATTTCAGAGTACCTTTCTATTTGCAAAGAAAATTACAAAGAAATTTATAAAACAAATGAACGCAAAAGAGACGAAGCTCAACAAGTCTTTTTCAAACCAAATGAAGCATTTATTAAACAGATTGATGAAAAGAAAAGATTAGGCATTATTAACAGCAAAGAACACAGAAAGCTAAAAAGATTAATGACTAAACTTAAAGATGAAAATTTCAAAAACTTTAGAAATAAATACAAAAATAAAGCTTTAGAAGATTTTGTAACAAATTCCAACACACTAAACTTCACAGATGAAGATGGACACAGTATAATACAAAAGACTGATCCTATTTATCTAGACCCTTATGACTTTAATTATTTTAAAGCTCATTTCTACTCCCCTAGTAAAAAAGTTTTTGGGTATTACATAGACACTTATTATGCCAACCTAATTGTAATTTGGCTAATGACTGCTTTACTCACATTTACGCTTTATTTCGACTCTTTAAAATGGTTAATAGATAGTGTTTCTAAACTTGGTCTTCTATTTAAGTTTAAAAAATAATTTAATACACCACTATTTTTTTTGTAATGGAATTGAATTCTTTTCCATTGATTACCAATATGTAGACCCCCTTTTCATTAATCTTAATAGAATTAGTTGAAAACACTGTAGCTTGCAATAATTTACCTGATAAGTCATAAAGCTTATAAGAGTCTAAATCTCTGTTAGAATTAAAATAAAAAACACCTGTAGATGGATTGGGGAAAACAGAAATAGAAAACTCATCATTAGACAAAGTAATCGTATTATTTGTAATTCTAAAATTATCAACACCAGCTTCAACTAAATGCCCTCCTGAAGACTGCCAATCTGCAGTAGTAACAGAAACTTTCAAATTTGATACATCAAAAAGGGAAGCATCTATTTGTGCATTTACTGGAATCCATTGCATTCCACTAGCATCAGAATAATACTCCAAAACCGTAGAAACATTATTTCCATCACTCAATTGAACTCTAAGACTATCATTTGGAGTACTATTGCCACCAGAATTTAACCACCATAAATCCATTTGAATAGACCAATTAACATTTATAACTGAATTCAGGTTCATAACAGGTGAAGTCAATGTAGTAGCTGCTTGATCAACATCATCAGAGCCGGCATTTCCACCCGCATTACCTGTTACATATGCTTTTTCACCACAATCTTGAGAATCATCTTCAGGATTACATAAATCACCCTGGTAATTTGTACCTACAGGATTTGCTCTTTCCCAAACTCCATCAGGAGCATTTCCAGAAACAGTCCAACCTAAGTCAAGGTTAAATAAATCTGCATACCCTTCCTCTAACTGAACTAAGTAAGTAAGACTAGAGCCATCAATGAGCTCCAAAGTTGAACAATATTCAATAAATCCCCATTTACCAACATATACATTATATGAACCTGGATAAAAGCTGTTAAAAACAAGCTCACCGTTAACATCAGTTTGACCCGTGAATGTAAAATCATCATTTTCTATTACAACAGCAACTCCAGCAAGTTCATTTAAAAGTAAATTTTCGGTAAGAACAGTTAAAGAAAACCCTTGAATAGGAACTAACTGAACATTTTGAACATTAATTAAACCATTAACTAAAAACACACCAAATAAAGTATCACTAATGTATTGAGGATGTGAGTAAACCACATCATATGTACCTGCTGTTGCGTAACCTGTTGCGTATTCACCAATTATAGAAGATTGATCTAAAACAGAAGTTCCAAGAATTTCAACTGAAGCCCCATTTACAGGACTTGAATTAGACAAATCTGTTACCTCACCTTCTAAAAAGCAACCTCTTTGATAAGAAACACCTAAAACATATAATCCTTTTTCTATATCTGAAGCTATAATGTTTCCAGAAGGAAGCCAAGGGTAAACACCCCAACAACCATTAAACCCGTCTCCAGAGTAGTTTGGTGAAGTATCAAAATTACCAACCTCTACCATGTTTCCTTTGTTTGAAACATCATGAATCACAACACCGTCTCTGTAATAAGAAGACACAATGTAATTATCAATAAAATGTACATTATGTGGAATAACGTTCATTCCCGGACTGCTCTGAATACGATCAAGTTCAGTCATGTTATTAGGATCTGTAATATCATATTCACCAATATAACCATTGGTGATTTCATCTGTTGTATACACATAATTCCCATCCTCTGAAATCCATAAATTATGAGAAAAATTACCTGGTGTTGTTTGCTGACCTAACATAACAGGAGAACCAATAGTTGAAATGTCCCACATGGTCATAAAACCATCAGAAATGTGTGCCAAATATAACGTATCACCTCTAGCTACACCATCATGAACATACCAATCATCAACCTCTCCTACTTCACTGGGATTCATAGGGTTAGTGTTTAAATCTAGCATTATACAACCACCATTACCTCGATTTGCTCCGAAAATATAGCATATACCATTTTCATCAATGTATAAATTATGAGCTGACTCCCATTGATTAGAATTTGGACCTGTATAATAAGCAGTATTTAAATTTGTATTTCCTGGCAAAGAATTTAAATCGATGATTAACAATCCGTTTTGTGCTTCTGTAGTAACATAAGCATATCCATTATATGTTTTAATATCTCTCCAAATTGAATTCATACCTGGCTCAAAAAACACTTCAGTTGGATTTAATGGATTAGTTACATCAACAACTGATGTACCATTATTAACTCCAACAATAGCATATTCCTGATTACCATTAGACCAACCCCATATATCTGACAAATCTGAATTGTGTATACTTACCAAATCTAAGTAACCAAGCTCTTGCATGTTTAACAATCCACCTTGAGATGTTCCGGATGGATCTGATGGGATTTGTGAATAGTAAGGTGAAAAGAAGAGTAAAGAAAAAAGAACAGGTATAATTTTTTTCATTAAAATTTATTTTTTTTAAACTTTTCGAAGAGAATCCTCAAACAACATTCCTAAGACGCGAAGAATTACAAAGGGTTTCCTCTAAAAGCAATTAATAGAAACGTTTTTGGTTAATGTAATAAATTAGTAGGTCAATTTTGATTTTGTTGATTGTAAATCAAACATTTTTTTTATTTTTGTCGCCCAATGGTCGCGTAGCTCAGCTGGATAGAGCACCTGCCTTCTAAGCAGGCGGTCCCAGGTTCGAATCCTGGCGCGATCACAAAAGGGAGCTAATGGCTCCCTTTTTTTATTTTATTGAATAAGCTATTCTAGTTACCCCTTTTTTAACTTTTATTTTTCTAATGTTTACAACTCCTATTTCTGATGAACTCATTACATGAGTACCTCCACAACCACAAACCTCGAAACCTTCAAAATCAACTACCCTTGCCGATTTTCCTGGAGGTGCCCAGATATTTTTCTGAGCTGCTTCATCAAAAGAAAGAGAGTAATTAGAAATCTGAATGTTTTCTTTCACTAAATCATTAATCTTTTCTTGAATAGTATCAATCCAATCATTTTTATTCTCTAATATTCCTGCATATTCAACATATGGACCCTCTGGAAAATGAAATCCTTTTGTTGGTTTAAGGTGAGCTAATTTAAGTGAACTAACAGCACAATCTAACAAATGACCAGCCGAATGTACCCGAGCATTTAAAATACGTTTATCAAAATCAATAGAAAGATTAACTTGCTCTCCCTCTGTAAATTCTCCTTCAATGTATTCACCATAATGAAGAACCAATCCAAGCTCATTGAGCCTAACGCTAGTTACTTTAAATGTAGTATTCTCAGATTTGATATAACCCACATCAGAAGGTTGACCACCACCTTGTGGATAAAAGATAGTTTGATCAATAAGTAAAGCTATACCAATATCATCAATTAGCTCATGTTTAAACTTGGTATTTAAATTTGCTAGGTAAGTATCACTTAAATAAATTAATTTTGTCATTACTGAAAGGGTTATATTCGTTTAATGGTATGTTATTTGATGTATATAGCTTATATTACTACCTAAGATTAAGCATTATTGTGCAATAATTTAACACTTGAATGAAAATTATATTTACACTTCTTTTATCTATAAGCACTTTATTCACTAGTGTTTTTCACTCTTGTTTAACTAACAATGAAAGTATAACAAAAGTTAAAGCATCCATAAAGGAACACATAATAAAACAATTTACTGGGAAAGGAAATTACAACGGCTGCAATTTTGGTGAGCTGGTCACTATAAAACCTATAGAGATACAAGAGCTAGACAAACTAATAATGTTGAAAAGTCAGCTTCCAAATATGAAAAAAAATTATGGGTATAAATTAGATTCTATGATTAGCGCAAATGACTCTAACATTAGTAGAAAAAAAAGTGAAATTAGAGAAAATAAAATTTATCATTATTACAAAATAAATCATCTATTTACTATATCATATAAAGGAAAAAGTACATTGTATGAATTTGACTTCATGCTTTATCCAAATTACAAAATCAAAGACGTAAACTTAAGTTTAAAAACAGAGATTACACCCACAGAGAGGTCTGACTTAATGTATTTCATTAACAAAGAACCTTTAATCAAACAAGAGAATAAAAGCTACGAAAATCATCTTAACTATAAAATGTATAATCAATTAAGAGATGCATTAATTAATAGCGGAGACAAAGAGACAATGCTTCACCAAGTTTTAAAAATTGTTCGGTTTGTTAGAAAGCATAATAAATTCGATCCTGATGTTTTTTGTGCCAGTCAATTAAAAGAATGGGTTACTTTCAATGAACCTTATAGCCAAAATTATAGACCCGGTTTATTTACTAGATTAAAAGTTGTTAAAGAAGACTCTACATCTAATAACACCATTATGTATCATAAAGTAAGTTACCAGAAAGAGGGAGGTAAAAGAACCAACACAGCCATCTCCTTTGAATATGATGCCAATTACCTAATTATTGAAATTAAAGAATACAAAAAAGATTACGATAAATTCTTTAATCCTTAGCCTTAGTTTATCACAGTATATTTATTACCATTAATAAAAACAAAACCTTCAGATCGAACCCCATTTTTATAAATCGTTTCTCTTTTTAAATTATTATTTTCATACCACTGCCAAACACCTTCTCTTTTACCATTTAATACTTTACCTTCAGCAAACCCGTTAAAATCTTCATTTTTTCCAGATGTACTGTATAGACTATAGAAATCGCCTGTAAACAACTGATTATCATAATAATAAAAACCATCATTACTAACAACGTCTTTAAAGTTTATTTTCAGGTTATTCGACTCGCAATTTTGAGCAGAAAAAACATTAACAAAACCAATTAACATAAGAGGAATAAATAAAAAACTATTTTTTTTCATAACTAAATATTTTAAGAATTATAACTATATAATTCAGAAAAAAAATAAAGGAACATGTATTTAAATAAGCTATAAATTAAAGATGAACGCATTCGTATTAACATCAAAATAATTAATATTATTCTCCTTAGTTATTCTAATTAATTTTTTTTGTTGATTATTGGTTAAATCAGAACATCCAATCCATTTATTTTTCGAAAAACACCTAATTAGAACTTTATAATTTAATTTTTCTCTTCCAGAAATCAATAAAATTTCGTGAGGATTCACCAAACTATCGTAAGGTTTTAATATTCTGAGGAAGTAATCAAAATCTGAAGATTTTTCGTTATTAAATTCAATTTTTGGAACTGAGTCATAAACAATTCCAATAGTACTCAAATCTTTAGCTCTTAAATAAGTTGTCTCTTTAACATCTAAATCAAACCAATGATGCTTGATATTGAATAGCATCTGAGCATCATTATTAAACAATGCTGAATCAGCAATGAAAATATGATTGCCATTGAAGTACAAATTAATAGCGATGCTTTTACTAGAATTATATACAACTAACTCTCTTTTAAGTTTCAAGCCGACACTTTCATTTAAATCTATAAAACCAATTATCAGAAGAAAAAAAAGGAAACAGTTGATGAAAATTAATTTTCTAAATTTAAAAGCAAAAGTTGCAGAAATAATAAGAAAAAAAATAAGATAAGTCTCTAAAGTTGAAATTGAAACACCTTCAATCAAAGAAAAAGGAGATTTATCTATAAATTTCACCACTAGATTAACATAATCTAAAATTTGATTTATTAGACTCCCAATTAACAAATACAATGGATTAATAAACTGAAAAACTAAAAGAGACAATACAGAAACAAGCACAACAAATGCAGCTGGAATAACAATTAAGTTGCTAAAAATAAAATAAACAGGAAACTGATGAAAATACAGTAAACTAACAGGAAATGTAGCAAGTTGTGCAGCCAAAGAAACCGAAGTTATTACCCATATTTTATTTGCAAAATAATTTCTAAATTTTAAAGCGTTATAAATTTTGGGTTGATAATATAGAATACCTAATACCGCTAAATAAGATAACTGGAAACCTACCTGCATTATAATATATGGATTTAGGAATAAAAGAAGAAAAGCTGATGCTGCAATGTTGTTATATATTGAAGATTCTCGTTTGATAGAAATTCCAACTATAATAAATGAAACCATTATAGTTGCTCTTAATATTGATGGGCTCAAACCCGCTAATAAAGCATACAACCAAAGACACAGCAATATGATGATGGATTTTAAAACAATCAGTCTTTTAAAAGGGAAGAAAAAACCTAGAATAAAATTTAACAAACCATAAACAATACCAACATGAAGACCCGAAACAGCAAGAACATGCATAGCTCCTGCACTTGAATAAGAGTGTTTTAATTGAGAACTTAGCTCATCTTTATAACCTAAAGAAAGTGCAGAAACAACAGCAAATTGATCTCCTTCTACTCCACTTTCCCTAATAACATTTAGAAAGTAATTCCTGCAAATATTTGAAAATGTAAAAAGATTATAAATGTTTCTATCAACTAAATTCCAAGAATGAGATTTTAAAAAAGATTGACAATAAATATGATTAAATTTCAAATATCTTTGGTAATTAAACTGCCCAGGGTTTTGAGGCGGCTTAATATTATTCCATTTTGTTTTAAACTCTATTACATCCCCTTGAAGAAGAGCTAAAGATTCAAAATTCTTTTCTAAATACAATAAAGCTCTACCATTTACAGCAAAGGAACTATCACTTCTAATAATCTTTACTACATCAACTTCACATTGAACAGATTTAGCTTTAATTCTAATTGGGTTAATTATTTGTACTCTATGTACCGATTCAGAATTACTATAATTTTTAAAATAATTTGCATAGTTTGATTTAGTGTGGAATTGAACCAAAACCATCCCCCCTATAAAAAACAAAAAAATAATTACCAAATTGATTAGTATTGGGTAATCGTTTAAAATAAAAGCAATTCTTCTTGAAATGAATGAAAAGATTAGCAAACAAATAATCACAACGAAGAAAACACATGTATTTGAAGAACTATTTGAAAAGTAAATTTCAATTATAATTCCAAAAATAAATGGAATTAAATACGGTAACAATGGTATTTTCCTAAGTGTATTCAAAAAAAATGCCGGTACAAACCGGCATTATAATTTTTTAATGAGCAGTAAACTACTCAATTATTTTAATGATCATGTCCATCTTCATCAGAATGGTCGTGATCATGATCTTCAGAGTGTTCATGTCCATCTTCATGATCATGCCCTTTATCTTTACAAGATTCAGAATTTCCATCTTTCTTGCAACATTTGGTTTTACAACAAGATTTATCTTCTTTACATCCTTTCCAATTTCCGTCTTCATCGTAATGAGCTAAACATCTTTCTTTTTCTTCTGCAGAACAACCTTTCTCATCACACATTTTAGCACATTCATCTTTTGTCATAGTTGCACACTTAGACATATCACATTTATTTTTGCAACATTTCTTAGTAGAGTCAGACTTGCAACATTTTTTAGTAGAATCAGACTTACAACATTTCTTTGTTGAATCAGATTTACAAGATTTCTTTGTTGAATCCTTTTTACAACACTTCTTTGTTGAATCAGCAACAACTACTTCTTCTCCATCAGGAACACTTGAAGTTGGTGTAGAACACATTGCAGTTCCTAAAGAAACTAATAGGACAAACCCAAAAGAATACAATGGAGCTAAGCTTTTATTATTAAGTTTTGAAAAGATCATTATAGCAGTTAAAATAGCTAATGATGTGATAGTAATTAAAATCATAATTTATTTTTTTATTTTTTAAAGAACAATAAAAATAACAAAAATTTACAAACCATATTTATTTAATATCACATTAGCTATTTGTAACCTATCTAAATCTGTAAGTGCAACATTGTAAGCTCTAATTTCAACAACCTGACTTCTAGTATTATCACCAGGGCTTGACAGAGAAGAAGCATTAAGCTTTAAACCATTGTTTGATGTTAATGGTAAATTAAGACTAGCATCATTAGCCAAAGGAACATCTGAATTGTTTATAAAAGCTGTCATTCCATCAATTGTACTAAATCTCATTGTTAAGAGCCTAAAGTCACTACTTCTACTAACAGGAACATTTAAATCATTTAGGTTATGACCAAATAACAAATTAGAGTTACTATTAAAACCTACAGAAAGTTGTCCATATGGCATTGCATCTGAACCTTGTAAAAAGGTACCAGCATCAATAGATTCATTAGAAATACCACTTATATTATCTCCTTCAACATTCAATTTTGTAGGTGATGAAACTACCATAAATAAAGTATAATGAGTATTTGTAAAAAGAGCACCTGGCAAATCAAGCTCTGTTGTTATAGTTTGATCATACATGTTCGATGTTCCATTAGCAAAAAAGTGACAAAAATCAATAGCAGGATAACCATTTAAAGCATTAGGAACAAAAACAGGTCTGTTATTTGGGTCAGAAGTTGAAGCTATGTTTACACCAGCATCATCTGGCCAATTCTCAACTACTAAACCTCCTACATTAGTTCCATAATAAGAATCTACCATGTATTCACCTAAATCAGGATTTGTAGCATTGTTATAAGAAAGAATTCCATTGTTGCTTGTATTTGCATCTTCAGCTTTTAAATAAAGAACCGGTTCTGGAATATCTCCATAAGCACCCTGAATAGGTCCAATTGGTTCACAAGACTCAACATCGTAAGTTGTTGCAAGGTTAACAGATACTATATTATTTCCATTTACAGCTCTACAAACATAAGAAAGTGGAACACCCGTAGTTATGTCACCAGCAGCACCAAGAATACTTACAAGGTTATTTACATTACTGTTTCCAATAGTATATAAAGTAGTTGTAGCATCTCCACCAAGGGCAAATAATTTAATGTTTAAATTTTCTAAGCTAGAAAGGTAAGATGTGGTAACATTAGCAGATGGAGCATTTGGTATAGCTGAAAAAGAAGCATTAATGCTAGAAGAAATAGAAGTAGCACTTGAAGTAGACTCTACTAATAAATAAAATACTCTACCATAAGTAACATCAGATATATAACATGCAGGGTTACCAGGCCCAACATAAGGTTCTAAATTTTCTGGAGTTACTGAAGGAGCAAATAAATCATCATAAGTTGCAGGTAAATCATAACTCATTGTATAATAAGATTGAGATAATTTAACTAAGACTCTATTATAATCATAGGAATTAGTAAAACCAAGTTCTGAAGCAATAGCAACACCATAAGCAGTAAAATCAACTCCAAGAGCTAAAGCTAATTGTTGCTCAGTTTGAACTTCCTCTAAACTAAAACTTATATTGGATGGGATTGAAGAATATGCTTGGTTTGCTACAATGTCATTGAGAGCTGTAGCAACTTTTGATTTAACAACTTCATCAACAGTAGCAGTAACATCCCAACCACCAGAAATAATATCAATAGAAAAAGTTCCACCTGCTCTATCTACTACAATAACATCTGGTGTCGCATTTTTTAATGAGCCACCTTGCAGCATGTTTCCAGGATAAACTACTGAAGAATTAGGATTAAACAAAGGAAATTCTTGCATGCCTTGAATTACACTGTAAGTTTCTGTTGTGCAAGCCCATAAACTATCTCCATTTACAACAGTGTCAACAGTTGTAGTTTTAGTTTCCGAATTAACTGGCTCATCAAAAGTGCCACCTAAGTCAATAACAGATTGAAAAGTCATTTCTGCAGGATCTTTTTTACATGAAATAAATAAAAATGAAAACACGATAATAATCAGGGTAGATTGTAGTAGTAAATTCTTCATTTTAATAGTTTTAATTAATTTTTA
>JAQWSL010000020.1 GCA_029243225.1 Flavobacteriales bacterium | reverse complement strand
GACTAAGAAAATGATTATAATAAAGTAGTGATTTCCCTCAAATTCGACCATTTAATTTCACATGAATAGAATTATATTTTTTCTTACAATTACAACAATCATGCTTTTAATTGATGCTTATTTTTGGCAAGCATTTAGAATCAACATTGACAATAGAGGGAAGAATTATTATTTAATTCCTTCTATCTATTGGACTTTTTCTGTAATTACAATTGTAGCAACTTTCTATGGGTTTAATAATTTTCAGCAACCAACAATGTCAGTATTTCTAACTTCTTTAAGAGGTTTAGTATTTGCATTATTTATCTGTAAATTTCTTGGTGTTTTACCACTTCTGATTGATGACATCATTCGAATATTTAAACTTATTTACCAAACCATTACTGGATTATTTTCAGATCCAATAGAATTTAAAGGAAGTCCCATTTCAAGAATTGAATTTTTAAAAAGAGCTGCAATTGTTCTAGCTGGATTGATGTTTAGCACCTTAAGCTATGGAGTTTTATTTGGAAGATATAACTTCAAAAAACATAAATTAAAAGTGCGGTTAAATAAATGGTCTAAATCAATAACCGCTTTTAAAATTGTTCAGATTTCTGATTTACATTTAGGAGGTTTCGGATCAGTTAAGAAATTAGAAGAAGCAGTTAAACTTATAAATGAAGAAAATGCCGACTTAATTCTATTTACAGGAGATTTAGTAAATAATTTTTATTGGGAGGCAGATCCATATGTTGAAACACTTAAAAAAATAAAATCAAAAAACGGTATTTATTCTGTGCTAGGAAATCACGATTACAGTGACTATACTGGAATAAATAAAAAATCTCCTGAAGGAAAAAAGCAATGGAATGACCACCTAAACAACATGATTGAAATGCACAAAACAATTGGTTTTAATTTATTATTAAACCAACATGAAACAATTTCCATCAACAACCAAAAAATAAATATTGTAGGCGTAGAAAATTGGGGTAATGGAAATTTCTCTAAATATGGAGACTTAGATTTGGCTATGCAGAACGTAGATGACAAGTATCCTACTATTTTACTTTCTCACGATCCTTCGCATTGGGAAGAAAAAGTACAAAAACATCCAAAAAAAATCGACATTCAATTTGCAGGTCATACGCATGGAATGCAATTCGGAATCGACATTGGAAAATTCAAATGGAGTCCTGCAAAATGGAAGTATAAACAATGGGCGGGATTATACAATAAAGGTAATCATCAAATATATGTTAACAGAGGCATTGGTCACTTAGGTTACCCAGGAAGAGTTGGGATAATGCCTGAAATTACTGTTATTGAAATTTCTGCATAATAATGTCTCTAATTAACATTCATCACTCTGTTGCTAACTTAGATTCTCAAAATTGGAATAATATTGTTCAAAGTAATTCAAACTTCTTAAACCTATCGTTTTTACAACATTTTGAAAAACTAAATAAAAGTGAACTATTGCCTTTTTACATATCAACCAAAGAATCTATTATATATGGTCATCTAATTACAATAAAGGGAAGGAAAGCTGCTAATTATTTGGGAAACAATAAAAGGTTCAGTTTAAAAAAAAGCATTCTCAAGAAAATAGATTTTAAATTCTTCTGTTTTGGAAACACCCACTTTTCAAATACAGCTACATTTTCAAATTCAAAAAACCAACTAAATGAAAAATTAGTACTAGAAATAATTAATACGATAAAAAAAGAGTTTAGAGTTAATTTCTTCTTACTACCCGACCATTTTCACTCGAAAATAAACCCGACAACAACAAACTTAAGTGCTAAATTCAACTCACTAACTATAGACCCAGACATGGTGCTTAAAATAAATCCAAAATGGAAGACAATTGATGACTATTCAGAAGATATCCAATCTAAGTACAAGAAAAGATTGCGTAAAGTTTTAAAAAAAAGTGAAAACCTTAAAATAAAAGAATTTGAACTTACCGATTTAAAAGAAAACCTTGAAGAAATGAAAAATCTATACAATAATGTATACAGTAAATCTGCTTTTTCAGGACCAAAATTCGATCTTTCAATTTATCTTGATTTCAGGAAGGATGAAAATATAAAGTTTTATGTATTTGGATTTTTCTACCAAAACAAACTCATTGGTTTTTCATCTGACTTTCTTGACAATAAAAACTTACAATCCTATTTTATTGGTTTAAATTATGACTTTAATAAAGAATTCGACTTATACAATAGAATATTAATACATACCATTCAACAAGGAATAAAGCTTAAAGTAAATCAAATTAAATTTGGAAGAACTGCTGCAGAATTTAAAAGCACAATTGGAGCAATTCCTACAGAATCTAAAAGCTCTGTTTTTATTGCGAACAATTTTCTAAATTTTTTATTTAAACCAATTATTAAAAAAATTAAACCTAAATCTTGGATTCAAAGAAGACCATTTAAAGAAGCTTAATGAGTTATTTACACGGATATAAACCTGAAGAACATGAAAGACTAGAAAATCAAGCAAACTACTTGCAAGAGGCCATTCATGAAGCTGTAGATTTTTCTAACAGAAAAAGTTTGTTAGAAATTGGTTGCGGAACAGGTGCACAAGGCAGAGTGATAATTGAAAAATACACAGCACTTAAATATACTGGAATTGATATTTCTAAAATTCAAATTAATAAAGCATCTAAAATTTTCGAAACCATTGAGCTAAAAAAAAGAACATTATTTAAACAAATAACTCAAAACACGTTTCCATTAGAAAACAACCAATTTGACAGTGCTTTTATATGTTGGGTCTTAGAACATGCTAAAAACCCCACTCAAGTGATTAAAGAAACACATAGAGTATTGCAAAAAAATGCTGTTTTATATGTAACCGAAGTCTATAATCGATCTTTTTTTTTAAATACCATTACACCAAGTATACTTCAATATTGGAAACGATACAATCAATATCAAACTAGAAATGGTGGAAACCCAAACATTGGCATTGAATTAGGAAAAATACTTAGCAGCTGTGGTTTTAGAAACATTTCTACAAAACCACTAATAATTCACGTAGACAAACGAAATAAAAAAGAAAGATTTGAAGCTTTAGAATATTGGAGAAATTTACTTTTGAGTGCTAAACAAAAACTTTTAACCAACAAATTAATAGATGAGCAATTGTTATCCAATTTCAATAGTGATTATGAAGAAATCATGAAAAATGAAGAAACCATTTTCTACTACTCGGCAATACAAATGAAATGTTTTAAATAAATTCTATCATTTCAGTTAATAACTGCATTTGATTATGAGCCCTCCTAAGGTTATGATTATGATCATCTACTTTGTAGTATACATTACCATTTAAATAATCTGTTAAAAACCTTAAACATTGTACGTATACAACTGCTTTTGCTGCCAAATCTAGGTGGTTATATTCAATCTCATCAACATGACCTTCAACACTTTCTATATAGCCACTTTTGATATGCTTGTAAGTTTCTAAGCTAAAATAGCTTCCTTTAGATTGTTCATCTTCTTTTTTAAGGTTTGTAAAAGAACGTATCATATCACCAAAATCATAGATTAAGGGACCAAGCATTAATGTGTCATAATCGATTAATGCAATTGGAGAACCAGATTTAACATTGAATAAAAAGTTTCCAATTTTTGTGTCTGCATGAATTACTCTAAGAGGCAATTTTTTTTCAACGTTTAAATAATTAGAAAGAATGAATTCATTTTCAATTATAAATTGAATGTAAACATTTGCTTTTTTCAGA
Organism: Flavobacteriales bacterium; assembly: GCA_029243225.1. GTDB lineage: Bacteria > Bacteroidota > Bacteroidia > Flavobacteriales_D > Parvicellaceae. The sequence continues at coordinate 6,582 of JAQWSL010000020.1, read as the reverse complement.
AGAATTGAATCGGCATTATTTTCAGCACTTTCAAAGTCAATAAAACGCTGTTTAAAATTTAAAAAACCCTCTATTGAAGGCAATAAAAGTTGTGTGTTAAAATTTAATAACGAACAATGAAAATCACCAACTAATTTAGCAGCAAAATAAGCTTGACTAGTAGAACCTAACTTATTTAAACTCTCAGCTTTTGGAATGTATTTAAACATTCTCCAATAATTCATTTGTTGGTCAATAAAATATAAATTATTAGACTTTGATTTAAAAATTAAAGGGTAAACAAAATCTACATTTTTTTCCTCAAAAAATGATGTAATTACATGTATGTTTGATTGTATATTGGAAGGATCAGCAAAAACTTTTTTATTTATCTTCTGAAGAATAAACAGTTCATTATTAACAGCAATTTTATATGTATCATTTATTAACCCTGAATTAATTATACTAACAGAAACATTGACGAGTAATTCTTCATCAAAATACTGTTTTAAAACATTATTTAATTGATTGCTAATCATGAAATGATTCTGGGTATGATTTATTTAATTGACACTTTGTAAGAGTTTCTATAACATCAATTTTATCTTTCAAATAGGTTAACCCCATCCATTTATCGGTTGACTTTATTAAGCTGAAATTAATTTTATTATTTTCAATGGTTTTCATAACAAGATCTGGTAAAAAATACTCTACTGTTTCTGAGGATGAATGTAAAGAAAAGAAATCAGCAAACCCTTTCACTAATTCTTTGAAAATTGAAGGGTGAAACAACCAACAGTTCATAGAAACCAAACTTTCACTGTTAAAAATAATTTCTTTATTATTAGAAGATGAAATCGTTTGCTCATTAGCTACAATAGAAGTGTGTTCTTTAATGCTTAATAAATAATTGTTAGCATCAACTTGGCAAATACCTCTAGAAACAGAACCGTGTTTACTTAAAGTATTTTTAAGTTTATAGGCAATCATTCCCATATGTGTGGCTGATATACTATTTGATACTAAAAAATTTGAAGCTAATTCAAAAGCCGTTTTCCCATAAAAGTCATCTGCATTTAAAACCATAAATGGTTCATTGATATATTGTTGAGCTACAAGAACAGCATGAGCAGTTCCCCAAGGTTTTTTTCGATTTATATTATTAGATAAATTATAATTATTCTGATTTATATAAAACAGCTCAACAACATCTTCTAAATAAACGAGCTGTTTCTTGAGCAACTGTTCAACATCATTATTAACAACTAATATTATTTTATTAAACCCTGCATTGATGGCATCATAAATAGAGTACTGTAAAAGAATTTGACCTGATGATCCAACAACATCAATTTGTTTAGCAGATTGATACCTAGAACCAACTCCTGCTGCAAGAATTAAAAGAGATAAATTAGAGCTCATCTGAAATTCCAAAAATTGACTTTCTATTTTTCCAATCTCCTTTTGTGAAATCTGGTATTTCTTGAGAAGAGCTATTATTTTTAATAGAAATTTCACTTAATGGTGTAATGGCATACCAAGAAGCCAAATCATAAACATCTAAAGGAAATTCAATGTTTTGCTTTATGCATTCAATAAATGAATTCAATACAAAATAATCCATACCACCATGCCCTGAATTTTCTGCAGCAAGTTCATGCTTTTTCCATAAAGGGTGATCATGTTCACTTAACCATTTCTCTGAATTATCCCATTTATGAGAATGCTTCATTTCTTTTTCAAAATAGATAAACCCTTGATTAAAATCTCCCCAACCGAAATCTTGCCAAAGACCTTGAGTTCCCTGAACCCTAAAACCTAAATTATATGGCCTTTGTAAGCTTGTATCGTGTGTCAATAAAAAAGTTTCTCCATTTGCACATTCAATTTGAGTAGTTACAATATCTCCCTGTTTGAAATTAACTTTTGAATTTTCATGATCTCCTCCACCCTTTTGATGGTCTTTGACATACTTATTAAGCCCCCTAGCTTTAGACGCCATTGAAGTTAACCTTACCATTCGATTTCCTCTATTAATATCGAACATTGTAGAAAGAGGTCCTAAACCATGAGTTGGATACAACTCCCCATTTCTCTTCAAATAATGATTGGTTCTCCATTTTGCTTCACTAAACCCTTTATCTCCAAATTCTACACCTGAGTTATAAGCAGTTTTACCATCATTAAAGAGCACTCCCCTTAAATCATGTTCATATCCTCCTTGACCATGAACTAATTCGCCAAACATGCCTTTTTTCACCATGTTTAAAACGGCCATTACATCTCTTCTATAACATACATTTTCAAGAATCATTATTGGAACTTTTGTTTCTTGATAAACTTTAACATATTCCCAACAATCTTTAAGTTCCATTGCTCCACACACTTCCATTCCAACAATTTTACCTGCTCTCATAGTGTCAACACCGTGTTTCAAATGCCATTCCCATGGAGAAGAAATAATTACAGCATCTAAATCATTCCTTTCGATTAAGTTTTTATAATCATAATCTCCATTATTATAAACTGCTGGTAATTTCAAATTTCTTTTGTTGAAAATAGAAAGTGTCCTATCAATCATTTCATTATCTGGATCAGCAATAGCGATAACTTCAACATCATCTCTTTTTAGAAGCTCAGCTATGTGAGATTGCCCTCTAAATCCAACAGCAATAAAGCCTAACTTTACTTTTTTAGTTTCGGAAGAATTAAAGGCAAACATGGAGTTCGGAAGAATAAGAGCTCCAGCCCCTAATAATGAGGATCTTTTCACAAAATTTCGTCTGTTCATTGTAATTTTTTTCACTACAATTTAAGTAATATCAATTGAATGAATGAATTAAACGAAATTTATTGTTTTAATACTGGAAAAGATTTTATTGTCTGGTTATCGATTTTAAGTTGCAAATGATAAATCCCATTTGAAAGATCTGCTAAATTTACACTGAAATTATCACTATTAATCGAAGCTGATTTCACTTTTTTTCCTGAACTATCTAATAAAAGGAATTTTGTAAGTTCAATTTCACCTGATAGCCGAGTCACAGTTATTTTATCATAAGCTGGATTAGGAAAAACATGAAAATCATTATTTCCATAACTATCCATAATTAAAGTTGATGTTGGCTCTTGGTAAAATCTAACATAATCTATTACCATTGGGCTAGAACTAAAATTAGGATCAATTGATGGTTCTATTGCAATATTAAGAAGTAAAAATTGTTCTGCTACAAAAGGCCATGTTGACATGTTTTGATTTGGCGGGGAGTAAGTATAGTAAACAACTCCGTCTAAACTAAAAACTATTTCATCTTCTGACCATTCCATGGAATATTCATGAAATGTAGTAGACACATTAGAAGCCAACAAGCCACCGTGATTAACAGTAGCTCCGAAAGAAGATGGAGTATGAAGAGCACTTTGAACATAATTTTGATTACTTCCCCAATGTTCCATTATGTCTATTTCTCCGCAATCCGGCCAATTTGTAGAACCAAAACCTTGTGTTTGCCAATATGCTCCATTCTCATTGATGTTTTTCCCAAGCATCCAAATAGCTGGCCAAGTACCTATTCCCATAGGTAATTTTGCACGAACCTCAACCCTTCCATTAGTAAAGGCAAATTTGGAATTTAACCTTGCGGATGTATATTGCTTGGTTTGTCCTTGATCTATAAAATTTTCTTTTTTAGCTACTATATATAACGAACCATTATCCACATATGAATTGTCTGTTCTATCAGTATAATGTTGAAGCTCTCCGTTAAACCACCCCACTCCATTAGGCAGAATAGTTTGATGATACCATTTAGTTGGATCAACTACACCATCTACGTTAAATTCATCTGACCAAACCAATTCAGTATAATTTGAAGGATTTGATGTTGCTCCAGTAACAATTACACTTCCTAATGTTGTCATATCTGCTGGATTAGCATTGATTCCATAAATAACGAAACCATACTGAATTACTAAACCAGTTGTTAAACTAGCTGCTGGCACAAAAGCAGTGAAATTACCAGTAGCTGGTAAATCATACATGGCAGAACCACCTAATGCATCTGAATAACCATTATTAGGATCTAATGCTTTAATAAAATACTTAGCTGAATATAAATTTAAATCGATAGAATTAGAAACAACTGAACCAGAAAAAGTTAAATCAACTCCATTGAAAGAAGCTCCTGGTTCCACATAAGTAGATGCTTCCAATATTTTAGCTCCAGTTGCACCATTTTGCCAATAGGAATCTCCAGGATTATCTGCATAGGTATTAAAATTAGGTTGCAATTCAATGGTGTTAATAGATGGAGTAATTGTGGTCTGTAAATCAGAAACTCCCCAACCACTACCAAATTGATAATTACCTCCGAGATCAAAAACATTAACATAACCGGTCCAATTGTCTGATGCATTAACAGAAACAGTATTTTGAGCAATGGGATTTATCAAAAAAATAAAAATCATTGCAGCAGTAATGGAAGCGGATAATCTATACATAATACGAAAAAAATAATATTAGTGTTAAAAATACACTAAATATTTCTTTTAACTAAATTAAGAGCTGAATTTAAAGCTCAAATAAGTAAACATTAAAATTAGATATAGTTTTAGTTATTTACCAATAGGAGTTAATTTAAAATGTTTCTTTTTATTAGATTGAATTTGAGCTGGAGTATAATTTAACCTACGGTATTCTCCATTTAAAAATAAGTCTAGCTGGTCATCATAATGATCACTTTGAAAATGCCCAGAATTCCCACTAGGAAGTATAGAATAACTATTTTTTTGATTACCTAAATTAATCAACCTTCTAGTCGAAGGAAGAGAGCTCACCTTATAAGTATGATCTCCTTGATGAGACATTATTTTATTTACTGCATTAAAACCACCATTAACTCCGTAAGGACCAAGGTTAAACAAAAGATTTAATGGTTTCTGCTTACCTAGAGGGTGTTCAAATTCTATTTGATGCACATCTCCCCAAGACCAAGATTTAATAGAGCTTCCAAATTTTATTCCCAGCTCATTTACAGCGTCTTTAAAACCTTGAAAAACAATTTCATCAAAATCACCTTTATTATTAAATGGAGTAATATTTTGATATAAAAAGTTTCTATAAAAATCCCAATGATCAATTATGTTTAAATAAAGCCTAACACTTTCTTTATCAAGAGAATCACCAATAAGGTTTTTCATAATGTGGTAATTAGTGAACATAAAAATACTAGTGCCCACAGAAGATGTAGTCATTTGTGCATTCCAATTGGTTAGCTTTGAAAAAGCCTCGATTTCTAAAGAGTTAAAAGAAAATTGTTTTTTCTCTAAAGATTTACACATGATTTTATTCATTTTTGGACCACTCCACAGCTTAACATCGGTCTGCACCAGCTGCAATTCTTCCACTGTCCAAGTATCTTTTGTTGTTAGCAACTCTAAAATTCGTTCTGCACGATCTGTTGACCTAAAATAACCGTCTAATCGAGGTATATTTCCAACACTATCTATAGTTGATAAATTATTAGCCGTTACTATTACACCATTTGGTGGGTTTACTAAATGAGGGTTATCTTCAAAAGGAACATAAGAAATAACTTCATGATTTGGATTATTACCATCTAAAATCTCTTTAGCATTAATTGATGAATGACGATAAGGAATTTTACCAGAAGCCCACCAACCAATGTTTCCAGTAGTGTCTACATAAGAAAAATTCAACCCTGGCGAAACTAAGTTCGAAAGGTTATCTTCAAAAGTTCTCATGTCCATTGCATGAGATAGCTGGTATAATATATCAAAAATTGGATTTTTTTGCTGATAAAACACCCAAAACATAGCTATAGGATCACCATTGTAATATGGAATATTATCTGTAACAATAGGCCCGTGTGAAGTTACCTTGATTTGAATTACAGTATCCTCTTGTTCTTTATTATAAATAGTATCGTAAATTGTTTGGTACTCAACCCATTCATCGTTATAGCTCACTAAATTATCTTTCTCAGTGTGAAAAGTTTCTTTATAAAGATCTAGTTCGTCATTTTCAAACATGGTTAATCCCCAAGCCTTAAATTGATCGTGACCAATTAAAGGAAATGGTATCATAGGAACGTAATAACCATAATTGTTATAACCTGGATAAGAGATGTGTGCTTCATACCATACATCAGGCTTAGAAATACCAATGTGAGGGTCATTTGCCAATATGGGTTTTCCAGTATTAGTTCGGCTTGGACCTAGAATCCAAGAATTACTTCCATGAAAGGGAGGGTTCCATTGTTCTGACTTTTTGTTTAAATCAAAAAAATAGGACAATTGATTTAGACTGTTAGTAAAATTGGAAGTTGAATCCTTTTTATATTTCCTTGAAGGTATAGAATCAACTTTTTCTTCTTTAATTGTTAAATGATTATTATCTGCATAATCTGGAAATAAAATTTCTAGGTTATGCTCACCTATTTTCTCTTTTAATATTGAATAAAGACCATCAAAACGGATTCCATCCATAAATGTAAAAGCCATGTATGCAATCATACTAGTTACATCAACCCTATTAAAAGGTTTAATTTCCGCACCTATTAAATGGTATTCAATGGGTTTTGG
>JAQWSL010000015.1 GCA_029243225.1 Flavobacteriales bacterium | reverse complement strand
AAAAACAACTTCACCTTGTTGAGAGGATGCTGTAGAATCAACTTCTCCATATCTTTTCCCACCAGCAGCAGTAACTTTCGTCCCTATACCAATCGTTTTGTTTTTCCAGCTAAACTCTCTTCCAGCTAGAAAATTAACAGTATATACTCCGTTATAGCTAGAGTTTCTTTCAACCCCATCACTAGGAGTATATTTAGAATTGTAAATACACCCAGACAGCATAGCGTGCCAATTTTTACTAAAGTAGCGTTGAATGGTTAATTCTAACCCATAGTTATAACCAGTTCCTGTATTTACTAGTGTATCGGGGAAAACTCTAGCAAAGCCACTTCCAGCGTTTGTCAATGAAAAAGCAGATGGAGTGGTTTCAACAGGAATTCCAGTTAGCGCTTGGTAGTACGTTTCCGCTTTAACTCCAAAATTGCGATTGATTTTATATGAATAACCTAAAACAGCATGATTACTAAAAGTTAATCCAAGATTTTCATTATGTGGTGATGTATTCCCAGGGTTAATGTAATACCTAGTGTATAAAGGTTGTGTTTGAGAATGTCTTCCAACTCCAAAAGAAAGTGAGCTTTTCGCATTAATGTTCCACTTCATTCCTGCCCTAGGTTCAACTGGCGAAAACCCACCACCGAGCGACATGTACAAACTACTTAATCCTGCCGTAAGCACAAGATCATCAGAAAACTTGTGTTTCCAACTCAAGTATGGCTGCGCCATCATGTAATAGCCACTCGAGTTAAATCTGTTTCTATAAGTTTGAAGTGAAGAATTGGTAGTAACGCTATCAACAAAGTCAAAACTGCAATAATCAACAACCCAACCAAATTTAATTGTGTTTTTCTTGTTAATTTTTCTGTTGTAAGAGGTCGCGTTGGATAATCGTGTAGTTAGAAAATCATAAGCCATATATGGAAATATTCCATCAACTAGATTTGTTAACGAATCTCTATTTATGGTGTCATGATTTGATTTTTGTTGTTCAACATTTAGACTAAGAGTGGACTTAATAAAACTTTTTTCGTTAATAGGCTTTGTATATGTGGCCCCACTCACAATCATTCCAGTTCCAAAACGTTGATCTTTCGTGTTTTCACCGTATAAATCTACTTCATTCGCATCTTGTTCACTTACAAGGATCTCTATATTGCTATTTCCACCCATTGACCAAAGCGCTAGATTACCACCTTTTTTAAAGGGGATATTCGCTTTAACAGCAAAATCTTGGTATTTAGGAATAGCAGAAGTGCCTAAGTTAATTCCCATAAGGCTAAATATTTTAATTGTAGAATATCTATACATGGCAAGAAAAGAGGCGCCACTTTTTTTTGACAACGGACCTTCTACTAAAAGTTCTGCACCAAAAAGCCCAACTTGAGCGGTAGTTTCTATTTTTTCGTCATTTCCATTACGGAGTTTCAAATCAAATACTCCAGCTGTGCTATTTCCGTACTCTGCAGGAAAAGCGCCAGAAAAAAAGTCGCTATTACCTAAGAATTTATTATTTAGAATACTAAGCGGACCTCCAGATGATCCAGAAATTGCGAAGTGGTTGGGGTTGGGAATGGTAACCCCTTCAACCCGATAAATAACCCCAAGAGGAGAGTTTCCTCTTACTACTATATCATTTCGGCTATCGTCAGCCCCGTTAACACCAGCAAAATTAGAAGCCATTCTTGCAGGATCGCCCCTGCTTCCTGCATATCTTTCCGTTTCCTCCACAGAAAATTGTTGAGCACTTATAATGGCCATTTGATTGTTAACCGTTCTTTCTTTATTTGAAGAAATCACGACCTCTTGGAGTGTTTCCGTAGATTCTTCAATTTCTACATTAAGAATAACCTCTCTTCCCGAGTTAACTACAATGGTTTGTGTAAGTGGTTGATAACCTATAAAGGTGAATTTTATCTGATGTCTTCCTAGAGGAACATCCTCCATTTTAAACGTTCCATTAACATCAGAAGCAACCCCTTTTTCAAACGCTGCATTAATAAATTGAATATTAACTCCAGGCAGAGGGAACTGGGATTCTTTATCAACAACCTTTCCTCTTACAACCTGTTGAGAATTAACAAATAAAGGCAATAGCAATAAAATAAGAATTAAATTCTTCATAGCAGTTTTATATTAGAATTAATAAATCTACTTACTAAAGTAGAATAATAAAAAGTGAAAAGAAAAACAGTTTTTTAATAAAAAAGCACAACAAAAAACAGAACAAACACTTAACAACTTGTTTTACAAGTGTTTAAGCAAATAAAAAAGGATAGGTTAGGCGCTTATCGTATTCAAAAGAGATTCAAAAATTGACAAACCGTCTGTATTGCCCAATGAAATATCTGCAGCTCTTTCCGGATGCGGCATCATTCCAAATACATTTTTATTTTTATTACAAATTCCAGCAATACTCTCTAGAGAGCCGTTCGGGTTAAACTTTTCGTTAACCTCAGCAGCTTCGTTACAGTACTTAAAGAGAATTTGATCGTTATTCTTTAAATCTTTTAATGTGTTTTCATTGGCAAAATACCTACCCTCTCCATGTGCAATAGGAATTTTATATGCTTTATTAGGTTGAAGATTTTTTGTTAATCTAGCCGTTTTTGACTCTGCCTTTAGCCATACATTTTTACAAATAAATTTTTGATTATTGTTGTGCAAAAGAGCCCCGGGAAGCAGTCCGGATTCACATAAAATTTGAAAACCGTTACATACACCAATTACGATGCCTCCATTTTGAGCATGGTTAATCACTTCCTTCATTAAAGGAGAAAACCTTGCTATTGCACCAGATCTAAGATAATCACCATATGAAAAACCACCCGGAAGGACAATAGCATCACAACCCTCAATTGAAGTGTCTTTATGCCAAAGTTCTACAACTTCTAGATTTAATTTTTCCTTAAGAACATAAACCATGTCTTGATTGCAATTTGAACCAGGAAATGTAACAACACCAAATTTCATAGAGTTTTTTTTAATGATTATGCAAATGTAATTTTTATAAAATAATATTGATGAAAGAGACCATCAAACTTATTAACCAGTATATACAGCAATTAACAACAATAAATAAGTACATGTTAACAGAACTTCAATAAGGGTCTTTTTAGCTGAATGAATAACTACAAATGGCAAAACAATTGAAACAGGAATAAAAACAGAATAAAGCCCAAAAAGATAGAGTTCATTATAAAAATTATAAGTCAAAATAATAGATGCTAATAATAGAGTAATAAAAAGTACCATGCTTAATTTTTTAAATCTATTTGTAGCACTAGAATTCAATTTAAATAAAAAATAAAGAGCAAAAATTAAACCGAAAGCAATGAGCCAAAAACAAAAAACAAAAAAATTATTTAGCGCTATTTTTTCAAAGCCAAACAAAGAATGTGAATAAATAGACATTAGATTTGATGAAGCTAAAACAAGTACAACATTGAAATAAACTGCACCAATAAAAAACGCAACTAAAGGCATTATCCATTCTCTAAAATCAAATGTTTTGATAATTGAGAGAGACACCCAAGGAAGTAGTATAAATATAAGATAAGGCGGATAGAAAATACTACTTATTAGAATTAAAAAAGAACTGTCAAAAACCAACCCTTTACAAGAAGCCAGCCTTTTGATTTTAAAGAGCTTGCTTATTGCTAAAGAAAGAAACAAATTACTGATAATAAGTAAGTTTAATGAAATTAATGAACCAGCAGAGCATGCTAATAGAACATAAAATAAAGCCGTGAGGTAATAAGGCCTATTAAATAACTCAGAGTTGTTTACGGTTTTATTAAGCACTAAGGCAGTTGTTAATATCAATAAAAACGTAAGCAGGGTTAAAAAAACAGAAGGAATATCAGCGCTGTTTTCTATGCTCAAAGATGGAAATAAAAGAGCAAAGCCTAAAAAAGGTAGACTTGCCAAAACAATGACTTTATTAGATTTGAAAACTTTTAATAACATCGTTCTTTAATATTGTCTAAAGATATTGTGTATTATTTAGACTTAGATGAAGATTATTTTATAATTTTGAGTTATAAATTTATAAATTATGGATTGGATAATTTTTCCACTAAGAGATTTTTTTGTTTCATTGTTTGAAAACATACTTGAACCTTTAGGCAATACGCCAAATCTTTTATACCTCTTCATCTTGTTTGGCGGAGCTTGTTATTGGATGTATCTCCAACATAAACTAAATAAAAAGGCTGATCAAACTCCGGGTCAAATAAAGTAAAGTTATTTTACTTTTTTAATTACATCTTTCCCTATATCATTTCTAAAATTCATTTTATTAAAGTGAATGTTTGAAATTGTAGCGTAACTGTTTTTCACAGAAGATTCAATGTCTTTGCCAAATGAAGTTACAGAGAGCACTCTTCCTCCGTTTGTTAATGTCTCACCATTCTCTTTTTTTGTTCCCGCATGAAACACTATACTCCTTTCGTGTATCTCTCCTATTTCTATTTTTTCGCCAGCTTTATATTCTTCAGGGTATCCACCGGAAACAAGCATTACCGTTCCTGCAGATTTAGGATCAATCTCAACATCCCTTTCAGATAAAGTATCTGTAGCTATTCCATCAAATAAGTCTAATAAATCTGATTTTAACCTCGGTAAAATCACTTCAGTTTCAGGGTCGCCTAAACGACAGTTATATTCAATCACATACGGGTCACCTTTTACCAATATTAATCCAAAAAAGATAAATCCAGAATAGTCAATATTTTCTTTTCTTAAGCCTTTTACGGTTGGAATAATAATTTGATTCTCAACCTTATCCATAAACTCTCTATTTGCAAATGGCACGGGGGATATCGCGCCCATTCCTCCAGTATTTAAGCCGGTATCTCCTTCACCAATTCTTTTATAGTCTTTAGCTTCAGGAAGAATTTTATAAGACATTCCATCTGTTATAATAAATACACTTACCTCAACACCATCTAAAAATTCTTCAACAACAACCTTTTTGCTGGCATCCCCAAACTTTTTATTAGTCAACATTTGACGCAGCTCCTTTTTTGCTTCTTTTAAGTCATTTAAAATAAGGACTCCTTTCCCTCCGGCTAGACCATCTGCTTTTAACACAAAAGGGGGCTTCATTGTTTCTAAATACAGCTCGCCTTCTTGAATAGAGCTAGAATCAAATGACTTATATTTTGCTGTTGGTATATTGTTTTTAAGCATAAATTTTTTAGAAAAATCTTTGCTTCCCTCTAATATTGCACCTTCTTTTTTTGGCCCAATAATGGTCACAGAAGATAAACTGGGGTCTTTAGCAAAATAATCGTGAATTCCATTTACAAGTGGACCTTCAGGCCCAACAACAATTATTTCCACTTTATTTTTTATTGCAAAATCAGCAACTTTATCAAAGTGTGAAGGGTTTATATTTACATTTTCTCCAAGCTCAGATGTTCCGGCATTTCCAGGAGCAACATATAGCTTACTTAATAACGAGCTTTGAGATATTTTCCAGGCAAGAGCATGCTCCCTTCCCCCTGAACCTAATACTAGAACAATCATAAACGAATTTTCTACAAAAAAAGTAAGAAAAATCGCTATTCACCAATAATGTTGTCAACATCTGAAGTATTCTTTTAAACAATTATATACCTATGTGTGGATTGCTCCCAACGCCCACAAACAGCAGTCAAAACGCTTTTTTTAAGGAAAATAATTTAAGAATCCAAGAGTAGCATGAAACATAAAAAGTAACTTTCCGTTATTTTAGTAACTTTGATTGTGAACAAGCTTATCTCAATATCCATACTGTCTCTTTACTTGCTTTTTAGCCTTGGCTTATCTTTTAATATTCATGAGTGTGATAATGGAAACATTAATATTGGGTTCTTTACTTTTTTAAAAGACAATTCAAATTGTGATGCTAAAAAGTGTTGTCATAGCCACCATGAGCAAGAAAATAAATGTAATTGTGAAGACGTGATTGTTTTATTAGAGTTAACCAGGGATCAAATTTCAGTATCGTTGCCTTCTTTTGAACTTAATTCTTTTTTATACAACCATTACTCACTGCCTTATTGTCTTGTAGAATTAAAGAATAATTCTGAAAAAGAAGTTTTGGCAAATCCACCTCCTTTAATACCAACTTACAAGCGTATTTATTCAACACAGCAACTTCTTTTTTACGCATAATTTAATTTGTTTACTAGTATTCAATTAAAAACAATTTAAATTATTAAAAGCATGAAAAAAGTTATTATATTATTAAGCATATTTATTTCCATTCAATTATCTGCACAAACAAAAAAAGTGATAGACACTAAAATATTTGTTAATGGAATGTGTGATATGTGTGAAGATAGAATTGAAAACGCCTTAGACGTTAAAGGGATTAAAGTCGCAGATTGGGATTTAGAGTCTAAAATGTGTAGGATAGTTTATAGAGCTGACCTTATTTCTGAAGAAAAGATCCATCAAATACTGGCCGATGCAGGCCATGACACCAAAAAAGAGAAAGCAAAAAAAGAGGTTTATGAAAATCTTCACCATTGCTGTCACTACAAAAGAGAGGAGTAGCGATGAAAAAGCTACTTTTAAGCTTGCTACTAGCAACAACAGTATTTGTTGCTGGTGCGCAGAATGGTGAATCAAAACATGATTATGTTGAAGGACATGTTTTTGAATTTATCAACAAGGACTCAATCTCTCCTCTTCCAGGGGTTAATGTTTTTTATGCTGGAACTTCTCAAGGAACAATTACCAATAAAGAAGGGTTTTTTAAATTAGACCACGATCAAAATTTTAAGCAGCTAGTTTTTAGTTTTATTGGATTTAAATCGGACACTTTAGAAATTGATCATGATAATGAAATAAACATTATTCTTAGCGATGGTAAAATTTTAGATGAATTTGAGGTTGTTTTTAGGCAGGGTAATTATAGCTTTTCTAAGTTTAACCCAAGAGACGCTCACATCATTACAACGGGAGAGTTAAGGAAAGCAGCTTGTTGTAATCTAGCAGAAAGTTTTGAAACTAATCCCTCAATAGATGCAAGTTTTACCGATGCGGTTACGGGAACTAAGCAAATTCAAATGCTGGGATTATCCGGAAAATACGTACAAATTTTATCTGGTAATATTCCAACAGTAAGAGGATTGTCAGTTATTTATGGTTTAGATCAAATCCCAGGTGCTTGGATAAACGGCATAGCTGTTTCAAAAGGTGCAGGTTCAGTACTAAACGGTTATGAAAGCATGGTTGGACAAATTAATTTGGACTTAAAACAACCAGGAAACGCAGAAAAATTTCATTTAAATATATATGGCAATCAAGCGGGAAGAATGGAGGGGAACACTTATTTCAACACTAAGGTTGGGGAAAAATGGGAAACTACATTTTTAGGGCATGTAAAAAATCAACAAGTAAAGAATGATAGAAATAAAGATGGGTTTTTAGATAATCCCCTTACCGATAATTATATTTTTAGAAACCAATGGAATTACAGATCTAAAAAAATCCACATGGAACTGGGCGCTAACTACGTTCATTCAAATGGTATCTCGGGAAGTTTATCGTTACACGATTCTTTAACACCTTCAATTTCTGAAGGAGAGTATAAAGTAGAGCTGAATACTGACAAAATAAGTGGGTTTACTAAAATAGGGTATTTATTCCCGAACGATGATTTTAAGAGCCTAGCCCTTCAGTTAAGCGGGTTACACAACAACCAAACCGCGTTATTTGGCATTAAGGAATATATAGGAAAACAAACAAGTGGATATGCAAACATTATTTTTCAGCAAAAGATAAGAATGCACAAACATAAAGAAGATGAGCACGATCAACAAGATGTGAAGGAAGCCAATAATGCTTCGGAAAACTATTATAAAATGGGAGTTAGCTTACAGTATGATAATATTCAAGAATCATTAATGAGCTACGAACCTTTGTTTTTAATGAATATTGATGCAACCTTAGAAGAAATTATCCCGGGAACTTATGTTGAATTTACTCATTCTTCTGAAAAAATAGGGTTAATTACAGGGCTTAGAGCAGACTATAGTTCTATATACGGTGGTTTTATTACTCCAAGATTACACTTAAGGTATAATATAACAAATGAAACCGTTCTTAAATTAATGGCAGGAAGCGGAAGAAGAACACCCATGTTAATTATGGAAAATGTTGGTCTACTTGCCAGCTCTAGAAACTGGCTGCTTCACCCTAATAGACAGAACAATACGAACGAAAAAAATCCTTTTGGATTGGAGCAAGAAATATCATGGAATTTAGGCGGAGCTTTTCTTCAAGAGTTTGAACTGCTTTATAGACAAGGCTCCTTTCATGCAGATTTTTATCATACTTTTTTCCAAAACCAGTTAATTGTAGATTTAGATCAAACAGCAAGAGAAGTACATTTTTATAATTTAGACGGAATTTCTTTATCTAATTCTTTGCAACTAGAGTTAAATTATGAATTGTTAAAAAGGTTTGGCATTAGATTAGCCTACAGGTATTTAGATGTATATAAAACATATTCTGGCCAATTAAGAGAAAAGCCGTTACTGTCAAAACATAGAGGGTTTGTAAACTTAGCATATGAAACTAAAAACAAGAAAGATAAACAATGGAAGTTTGACATAACAACTCAATGGATTGGAAGTCAAAGAATTCCTTTCACTCTTGATAATCGACCAGATTTAGTTCTTCAAGGAAGAAGCGATGATTATTACTTAATGAATGCTCAAATTACTAGAGTATTTGGAAAAAGGCTTGAAGTTTATTTAGGAGTTGAAAACTTACTTAACTACACTCAACAAGATCCAATACTTTCATCTGAAGATCCGTATGGTGAATTTTTTGAAAGCTCTTTAATATGGGCTCCTGTTTTTGGTAGAATGTTTTATGGGGGGCTTCGTTTTACTGTCGGTGATGTAGAGCATCATTGATGGAAGAAAAAACATATCCTTTTTCTTTAAGGGCGATAATAATTGAAGGAAGCGCTTCTATCATCTTGTCTGCGAATTTAGGATTATCATGTAAAACAATAATTGAACCCGACTCGGTGTTTTCGATGATATTTTTTTGAATTTTTAAACTGTCAACATTTTCGTCAAAATCTGCACCTATAATATCCCACATAATAATGTTAAAGTGAGGCATTAGCTTTTTCACTTGCTTGGGAGTTATTTTTCCATATGGAGGCCTGAACAAAGATGAAGTAAAAACCTTTGAACACATATCTACATCATTTAAATACTCTTTATTAGGCGTTTTCCATCCATTTTTATGAGTTTGAGAGTGGTTGCCAATATCGTGCTTAGAGTTTAATAGTTGCGAAAATAATTTAGGGTGCTTTTGTGCTTGTTTTCCAATACAAAAGAAAGTTGCCGGCACATCGTAATTTGCTAGTATCGATAGTATTTTCTCAGTAATAACAGGGTTAGGCCCATCATCAAATGTTAGAAAGATCTTGTTTTCTGAATTGGGAATTTTCCAAACACAAGCGGGGAATAGCCACCTAAACACAGCCGGTGTTTTAACAAGGTAGCTAGGCATTAAATACGATTTCCGCTCCACATAAATGAGTAGTAGACTGGAAACGATTGCCCTCCAAAGAAGAATTTTTGACGTTCATTCGAGTGCTCATAAAACTTTTGCCTTACTTGATTTATTACACTCTTAAACTCAGAATTTTTTAACACCCCTAAATCTTTAAAACATGTGGGATTGTCCGCATTATTTGCTCCAGTAACAATTGCGTTATAAGCTTGTTCTGCTTGATTGTTGTAATAATGATAATTAAATTGTTGTATAACCATCATACTTTCTTTAGAAATAGATGCCTCTCTTAGCATTTCTAAGTTATTCATGCATTTTCCAAATTCAGGCCAAACCTGATTAAAATAGGCGTCTTCAAAGCTTAAAAAATGCTTTAGTTTATTAAGCTCTATATCGACTAGTTTTTCGCCCAAAGCATTGCCTTTAGCGGTGTCTCCAGCATCAAAATAATTTGCACACAGATAAAAACAAATGTCATCTGCAGGTACCTGGTTGTTTTCTATAGGCATTATTTTAAATGTAGTATCTAAGATTGCGACAGCTTCAGTCGTTTTATCTTCTTTAATGAGCGCATCAGTGAGCTTCATAATTTGAAGTCTAATGTTTTGCACCATTCTCATGGTGTAGTAATCAACTAAAACACCCTCTTCATGCATGTTCCCCCAAAGGAAATTCACTTTTTTGGTGGAGTCGTTAGGAAGTTTTAAATCATATCCAGAGGTCATTAAGTCTACCATTTTAGACGAGTTTAAGCCACCATTACCACCATATTCTAAAGGAGTTAACTTAAATGTCATTCCTTCACCCTGCATGTACTTATTGAGGTATTCATTTCCTTGCATCCCAACAACACTCGCAAAATATATTGGCCTATCCCATTGGTAGTTTGAAAGCATGTCGAGAACGGCTAAATCAGCCTTATAGAGCATGCCTCCTTTTAATCTCCATTTAATAGTATCTCTAAAAATTGTAGAATTTGATTGCTCTTTGGAAATAATTTTGTTTTTAACAGCAGCCTCTTTGTTTACAGGAATATAAATGTTTTTAAAATCAATGTAATACTCTTCATTGCAGCTATAGCGATAAAAATCTTTTTTGTGGGATTCATCACAAATAAAATTAATAGCATCTTTTGCTGTATACCATTTTTGAGGCCAGTTTTTTAATAATTCAGAACAGTTAGTTGAAACCGCTTGAATTTTTTGTAACAAACCACTAACAGTGTTTGAGTACCTAGGGTTATCAATAGTCATTCCGGTAATGAAAATTTGGTTAATTTGAAGAGCAATGGTGCTAATTTCATTGGTTTGCTCTTCTGAAAGAGACGTACGATTTAAAGAACTTATTAAACTCTTAGAAAGCTCTTTTTTACTTAGAAAATCTTTTTCTTTTTGAACAAGTTTTAGCTTATTTTCAAGTGTATATAGGTTAGAAAGTAAATTTTCAACCTGTATCGAAGAGTTAGCTGTTAACGTTTGTAGCGTGGGGCTGATTTTTTCAATTTTACCTGAGATTTCAGCTAATTTATTAGCATTAATTTTTCTTAGCGTGTTGTTCTTGTATTTTTTACCCTCTTTTTCTTCAATAATAATAAAATCTCTTTTGCCACTTCTATATGAATATTCATTCATTGTAATTGGTAATGGATCAGATTCATAGGCTTTTTTCTTCATTTGATTGATGTGCCAATCTGTACTTAGTAAGCTCATGTTTGCAACACGAACATCTGTCCGAACTCCTTCCACCTCTTGAATGTACCACAGCGGGAATGTGTCATTGTCACCATTTGTGAAAAGAATGGCATTATAGTCA
This sequence comes from Flavobacteriales bacterium, assembly GCA_029243225.1. Classification (GTDB taxonomy): domain Bacteria; phylum Bacteroidota; class Bacteroidia; order Flavobacteriales_D; family Parvicellaceae. Next base: position 2,735 of record JAQWSL010000015.1, on the reverse strand, counting down.
CAAGACATTAGGTAATTATAAGCAAAATCTCTTGCGGTAGAACGGTTAGACCTATCATGATCATCCCAATTGTCAAACGCAAGAAGAGCAGGAACAATTAAGCACAATAGTAATGGAATTGCAGCATGGGAAACAGGGTTTTTTAAATATTTTCCAATTAACACCATTAAAACATACAAAATAGAAATTACTACAGTTATGTATAGAAAGGTTAATCCAGCAGCAAGAGTTTGCCCAGTAATGTATTGAACCCCTAAAATAAAGATACTTCCTCCAACACTAGCCCCTAAAACAGGCAACATTGAGTTCCAACTTTTAGATTTTCTCGCCACATCAAATAAGGCATAAACCCCAAGACCTACCCAAATAGAAAACGCATAAAAAGATGCAGCATAAGCATAATCTCTTTCTCTTGGTTCGGCAGGTTTTTGGTTAAGATAAATTACAATAGCTAAACCAGTAAGTAGAAACAGTAGTAATACCGTAAACCAACCTTTTGGGTGGTTTTTCATTTGAAAAAAGAAACCAATAAGACCTAAAATTAAAGGAAGCATGTAGTATGCATTGTAACCCTTATTAAGTTTTAAGTTTATGGGTAAATCTTCTTGATTACCTAATCGCTGTTCATCAATAGCATTTATTCCTGTTATCCAATTTCCTTCTAAAATCGCACTTCCTCCACCAGAAACACCATATCCTTGTATGTCATTTTGTCTACCTGAAAAATTCCATAAAAAGTAACGACCATACATCCAACCAATTTGATAATTAAACAAGTAAGAAATGTTTTCTTTAAATGAGGGCAAGTATAAACCATCTTGTCCTACACTCTTTGCCTCTTGAGCAGCGCCATATTGCTTTAGTCGTTCATAATAAGTGGGCCGATCCATGTCTTGTCCTAAAGGAAGAGGCTTAGACTCATCGCCACCATACACATAAATACCTGTTGCTGGATCAACCTCATAGCTACACCAAGCCATGTATTTTTGACCTTCTCCATTACGATACATTCTTGGAAATAAAGTGGTGTATTCACTTTGAAATTTACGATCACCCTTTTTACCTTCTAATATGTTGAGGTATTTTTCTTTAACTTCATCGTTGAAGCTAATAAATGGTTTAAAGCCACTTTCTTTAAGGGCTAGATTTGTTGTGGCTACACTTTTTTGGAATTCATTTAAATCCCACATGTTCATAAAAGAGAGCTCATCTTCTTTCAGGGTTAATCTTGAGGGTTTGTTTTTGTTTTCAATAATATTGGTGTGTAAATTTAATGGAGCTAAAATGGATTGAATTTTTGTTATGTCATTCCCATTAACCTCAAGAAAGCTACTGTTAGATGAAATAATAAATGTCTTCATGTAGCTACTTTTGTCTGGACCTATGAACTCTTCTTCACAACTACTTTCAACAGGTGAATTCCAATATTGTCCGTGTAAAACTGGCCAAGAGCCATATTGCTCTCGTTTAAGATAGGAATGAAGTTGAGATAGCGATTCAGGATTGTTTTCATCCAACGGTGGATTGGCTTCAGAACGAATTACAATCATTACAAAAGACGAGTAACCTATTAGCAATAATGCAAAAGAAACAATTACAGTGTTCCAAAGAGGTTTGTCATTTTTAGTCGAAAGTCTAATTCCTATTACTATTAATGCAGTAATTGAAAGCATGAAAAATAACGCACCCGAGTTAAAAGGCAAATCAAAAGTGTTTTTAAATAAACGTTCAAACCAATCAGCAAGAGAAACAGTTTTTGGTATAATTACATCCTGAATAGTTGCTAAAATCACCAAAGAAAGAATTCCTGTAACTACAAATGACAACCAAGAAAACTTGTATTTTTTAAAATAGACAACAAATGCAATTGCGGGAATAGCAAGTAAGTTTAATAAGTGAACTCCGATTGATAGACCAATCATGTAGCTAATAAATAAAATCCACCTGTTTGGATGGCCTAAAAATGTATTATTAGCCTCCAACGCTTTTTCATGTTCATCTACTTCAATGTCCCATTTAAGAATTGCCCAAAAAACTATGGCAGTAAAAAAAGATGACATGGCATAAACCTCCCCCTCAACAGCAGAGAACCAAAAAGAATCTGTAAATGTGTAGGTAAGAGCTCCGACAGCACCACTTCCAATAATCGCAATGCTTTTACTAAGATTAATTGGACCAGTTTTCAAAGCAAACTTCCTACCAAGCATAGTAATTGTCCAAAATAAAAATAAAATACAAAAAGAGCTGCTTAGCGCAGACATAGCATTTACCATCATTGCAGCATTTTCTGGACTTGCAAATGCAGAGAATAATCTTCCAAGCATCATAAAGAAGGGAGCTCCTGGAGGGTGTCCAACCTCAAGTTTATTAGCTGTTGTAATGTATTCACCACAATCCCAAAGACTTGTAGTTTGCTCCATTGTCATTAGATAAACTACTGTTGCAATAAGAAATACTAGCCAGCCAGTATAATTATTTAGATTTTTATAACTCATTTTTAAGGTATTAAGTCTTGCGAAAATAAAAAATAAAAGCAGGTATTGAGAATTTAAAAGCCAATACTAACAAAAATTAACAATGAATTTTGAGACATTTTTATTAATCAGCAGTAAAATAAATTTGGTAGGTAAAAAAAATGAAATTAAATTTGCCGTCCAATTGTCCCATGGTGTAACTGGCAACACGTCTGTTTTTGGTACAGAAGAGTCTAGGTTCGAGCCCTAGTGGGACAACAA